>DATJBR010000234.1:0-1715 GCA_035515255.1 Lysobacter sp.
TGGCGCGGGTCCGCAGCTCGACGAGGAGCTGTCGGCGGCGGGCATCGAGAAGCAGACGGTCAACGGCTTGCGGGTCACTTCGCCGGCGGCGCTGGCTGTGGTGCGGCGTGTGTTCCATGCGCAGAACCTGCGGCTGGTGGAGGCGCTGCAGCGCGGCGGCGCGCGGGCGACGTCGATTGTCTCGGGGGTGTTCGAGGCCGACTTTCTTGACCGCGATATCTACGGCCTGGTCGGCGAGGTCAGGAAGGTTGACCTGGCGCCGATACAGGCCAGCCTGCAGGCCGGCTCGATCCCGGTGATCGCCAGCCTCGGCGAGACTGCCGGCGGGCAGATCCTCAACGTCAATGCCGACTTCGCCGCCAACGAGCTGGTGAAGGTGCTGCAGCCGTACAAGATCGTGTTCCTGACCGGTACCGGCGGCCTGCTGGACGACGACGGCAAGGTCATCGACTCGATCAACCTGTCCACCGAGTACCAGCACCTGATGGCGCAGCCGTGGATCAATGGCGGCATGCGGGTGAAGATCGAGCAGGTCAAGGATCTGCTCGACAAGCTGCCGCCGTCCTCGTCGGTGTCAATCACCCGGCCTGCCGAACTGGCCAAGGAACTGTTCACCCACAAGGGCTCCGGCACACTGGTACGGCGCGGCGAGCGGGTGCTGCAGGCGGATCGTTGGGAGGCGTTGGACCTGCCTCGGCTGCGGGAGTTGATCGAGTCGGCTTTCGGTCGCCGGCTTGCGCCGGATTACTTCGAGCGCACGCGGCTGTTCCGCGCCTACGTGAGCGAGAACTACCGCGCCGCCGTCGTGCTGACCGACGAGGGCGGGTACGCCTACCTCGACAAGTTCGCGGTGCTCGACGAGGCGCAGGGCGAAGGGCTGGGTCGCGCGGTGTGGCAGGTGATGCGCGACCAGAATCCGCGCCTGTTCTGGCGCTCGCGGCACGGCAATCCGGTCAACGCGTTCTACTACGCGGAGTCCGACGGTCATTGCAAACAGGAGAAGTGGAAGGTGTTCTGGTACGGACTGGATGGATTCGACGAGATCGCCCGCTGCGTCGCCCACTGCGCCGGTCGCGCGCCGACCCTGCTCGACCCGGAGACGGCGGCATGAACCGCGTCGGTGAAGCGCCGATCACGGTCGGCCTGGTCGGTGCGCGGGGGCATACCGGCACCGAGCTGATCAAACTGGTAAGCGGCCATCCGCGCTTCACACTGGCATTCGTGTCCTCGCGCGAACTCGACGGCCAGCGCGTCGCGGCCCACAACGATGCCTACACCGGGGAGCTGCGCTACAGCGCGCCCAGCCCCGAACGGCTGCCCGAACTCGGCGTCGATGCGGTGGTGCTGGCGATGCCCAACGGCAGGGCGGAGGGGTACGTGGAGGCCTTCGATGCGGCCGGCCTCGACCCGGTCATCATCGACCTGTCGGCGGACTACCGTTTCGACGACCGCTGGTATTACGGCTTGCCGGAACTCACCCGCCGGACCTACGCCGGCCAGCGCCGGATCAGCAATCCCGGCTGCTACGCCACCGCGATGCAGCTCGCGATCGCGCCGATGCTGGAGGTGCTTGACGGGCCGGTGCAGTGCTTCGGCGTGTCCGGATACTCCGGCGCGGGCACCACGCCGTCGGACCGCAACGATCCCGACAAGCTGCGCGACAACCTGATGCCGTACGCGCTCACCGGCCATGTGCACGAGCGTGAAGTAACCCG
>DATJBR010000235.1:0-2419 GCA_035515255.1 Lysobacter sp.
CTGCACGCGGCCAAGCGCTACGCCGACGGCAAGGGCGAGGAAACCGTGGCGCCGCTGGACGACTGGATCGAGGTCGGCGTGTTCGCGCGCGGTCCGTCCGGCAAGGAAGCCGACGAGAAGGTGCTGTACCTGCAACGCCACCACATCACCGAAGACGCGCCGACACTGACCGTGGTGGTCGACGAGGCGCCGTACGAGGCGGGGTTCGATCCGTACAACAAGCTGATCGACCGGGTCTCGGACGACAACCGCAAGCGGATATCGCTGTAGCTTTGTGCAATCTCACGTCCTCACGTCGCTCCCTGTAGGAGCGACGTGAGTCGCGACCTGTACGTCACTTCCAACATTCGCAGGTTCGCGACTGACGTCGCTCCTACGACCAAGGAAGTCCAGTCGGACAAAGCGTCACTGCATCGACGATGCGGACTTCGTCGCGGGTATGAACGAACCTCGGGTCGTGCTGGCATGCGCGGCCGGATTCGCGTAGGATTCGCCTGTTCAGCGCACGGCTGCCTACCCGCAAGGGTCACGTTTCCCAGGTTGCCTGTCGTACTGGTCGGATCAAAACGGGTTGATGACCCTTGTTGATCGAGCTCCCGCAACTGCTGCCGGAGTGTCCGATACGACGTTATCCCGCACGTCTTTCGTCGCGCCGACACGGTCCGGAGCATCCGGCACCGTCACATTTGAATACTCGCAGCGCGGTTTCAGGGAACGCTCCGGGTCTTGCCGCATTTCCATGCGGTTTCTATCTACTCGGAGTTACAACATGACTTTTGAATCCCTCGGCCTTGCGCCTGCGTTGCTGCGTGCGCTTTCCGAACAGGGCTACACCACGCCGACCCCGATCCAGGTCCAGGCGATCCCGCTGGTACTGGCCGGCCACGACCTGCTGGGCGGCGCCCAGACCGGTACCGGCAAGACCGCCGCATTCGGCCTGCCGCTGCTCAACCGCCTGTCCAAGCAGACCGCGCCGAACGCGTCGCGCAAGCCGCGCGCGCTGATCCTGGTGCCGACCCGCGAGCTGGCGGTGCAGGTCAATGACAGCCTGCGCAGCTACGCCAAGCACCTGCGCATGAACTTCTGCGCGATCTTCGGCGGCGCCGGCATGGGTCCGCAGGTCGAAACCCTGCGTCGCGGCGTCGACGTGCTGGTGGCCACCCCGGGCCGGCTGATCGACCACATCGAGCGCGGCACGGTGAAGCTCGACGAGATCGAGGTGCTGGTGCTCGACGAGGCCGACCGCATGCTCGACATGGGCTTCCTGCCTGCGATCAAGCGCATCCTCGGCCGCGTGCCGGCGCAGCGGCAGACGCTGCTGTTCTCGGCCACCTTCGAGAGCCAGCTCAAGCAGCTTGCGTTGCAGTTCATGCGCGATCCCAAGCAGGTCCAGGTCGCGGCCAACAACACCATTGCCCAGACCATCAGCCACATCGCCCATCCGGTTGATGCCGGCCTCAAGCGCGACCTGCTGATCGAGATCATTGCCAAGCGTCCGGGCGACCAGGTGCTGGTGTTCGGCCGCACCAAGCACGGCTGCAACCGGCTCGCCGAGCAGTTGGAAGCCGCCGGCCTGCGTTCGGTCGCGATCCACGGCAACAAGAGCCAGGCTCAGCGCCAGAAAGCCCTGCGCGACTTCAAGGGCAACCGTGCCCGCGTGCTGGTCGCCACCGACGTGGCCGCGCGCGGCCTGGACATCCCCGACTTGCCGCTGGTGATCAACTTCGACCTGCCGATGGTGGCCGAAGACTACGTGCACCGGATCGGCCGCACCGGCCGCAACGGTTCCACCGGCGAGGCGCTGTCGCTGGTCTCGCATGACGAAGGTGGCCTGCTGCGTCAGATCCAGCACGTGCTGAAGAAGGAGGTGGAGATGGTGGTGGTGCCGGGCTACGAGCCCAGCCGTCCGATCCGCCTGGACGTGGCGATTCCGAACCCGCGCAACAACGCCGGTGCGGGCCGTCCGCCGCGCAACAATGCCCCGCGCAGCGGTGCGCGTCCGCACGGTCAGGCGGCTCCGCGCCATGCCCATGCCGCGCCGCGGCAGCGCACGGCTCCGGCCGGTCGTGGCGGTGGTCGCGGTTCGTTCCGGGATGGCTCCAGCGCCTGATGCCAGGAGGTAGGCGGGACGTAGTCGGTCCTGCCGCCGCACCCGCGCAATAAAAAACGACCCGGATGATCTCCGGGTCGTTTGCGTTTGCGGACAGCGATCGATCAACCTCTGCCGTTGGCCGTCGTGCATCGCGAGCCGCGTCAAACCGGCTCTCCCCCGGCAGGAAGAGAGGCGGGTATCTGCTGTCTACTTGCTGGCGATCCAGCGGTCGATCTTGTCTTCCAGCACATTCAGCGGCACCGAGCCGTCCTTCAATACCTCGGCGTGGAATTCACGCACGTCGAAGCGGTCGCCCAGCGCTTTCTC
>DATJBR010000236.1:0-5296 GCA_035515255.1 Lysobacter sp.
GGCCTGCAAAGGGGGGCCGTCGGAAGCGTCGGCCAAGGGCGACGGTGAAAAGGGGCCGGAAGCGGTGCCGGTGGAAGTCGCCACGGCGCAGCAGCGGCCAATGGCGGCCAGCTACACCGGTACCGCGCCACTGGAGGCTCCCGTCGAGGCTCAGGTGGTGGCCAAGACCTCCGGCGTCGCACTGGAGGTGATGGTGGCCGAAGGCGATCTGGTCCGCGCCGGCCAGACGCTGGTGCGGCTGGATTCGGATCGCGCACGCCTGCAGGCCGCGCAGACGTCCGCACAGATGAGCAAGCTGCAGAACCAGTTCGCACGGGCGCAGAAGATGGCCAGCGAGCAGTTGATCGCCGCGTCCGATTACGACCAGATCCGTTACGACCTCGCCAATGCGCAGGCCGCCAACCGTCTGGCCAACCTCGAGTTGTCCTACGCGGACGTCAAGGCGCCGATCGGTGGCGTGATTGCGTCGGTACCGCCCAAGCCGGGCAATTTCGTCCAGATCAACACGCCGATCGTGCGCATCGTCGATACATCGGTACTTGAGGCGACCCTCAACGTGCCCGAACGCGAACTGGCGACCTTGGCCGCCGGGCTGCCGGTGGCGCTGGTGGTGGATGCCCTGCCGGGCAAGCGCTTCGAGGGCTCGGTGGAACGCATCTCGCCGGTGGTGGATGCAGGCAGCGGCACGTTCCGCGTCATCGCACGGTTCGCCAGTGCCGGTGTGTTGCAGCCGGGCATGTTCGGCCGGATCAGCATCGACTACGACCAGCGCGCCAATGCGCTGGTGGTGCCGCGCTCCGCGTTGCTGGAAGGCGAGGGGGAAGCGGCGGTGTTCCTGGTCGACGACGGCAAGGTCAAGCGTGCCCCGGTGCAGTTGGGCTATCTGGACGGGAGTTGGGCGGAAGTCCGCACCGGTCTGGCGCTGGGCGACCAGGTGGTCGTTGCCGGCAAGAGCGCCTTGCGCGACGGCAGCGTGGTGACGGTGATCGGTGACGGGGCTGCGGCATCGAAGGCGCCGGCCGATGGCCAGCCGGCCGCCACGTCGCCCGCCGCGACCAGTCCGTAAGGCGGGGCCGACAGTGAGCGACATCAAGGAGCGGTCTTCGTCCCACCACGTGCCCGGCCCGCACGCATCGCGCAGTTTCAACCTGGTGGAGTTCGCCACCCGCCGCCGCGTGACGGTCGCGATGGTGACCATCAGCTTCCTGCTGTTCGGCCTGATCGCGCTGGGCAACCTCAAGGTCAACCTGCTGCCGGACCTGAGCTATCCGACGCTGACCGTGCGGACCGAGTACACCGGCGCGGCCCCCACCGAAATCGAGACCCTCATCACCGAGCCGGTCGAAGAAGCGGTCGGCGTGGTCAAGGGCCTGCGCAAGCTCAAGTCCGTCTCCCGCACAGGCCAGAGCGACGTCGTGCTGGAGTTCGCCTGGGGTACCGACATGGACCAGGCAGGGCTGGAGGTGCGCGACAAGATGGAGTCCCTGCAACTGCCGCTGGAAGCCAAACCGCCGGTGCTGTTGCGGTTCAATCCCTCCACCGAACCGATCATCCGCCTGGCCCTGTCGTCCAACGCGGACGGCGATGAGCTGCGCCAGCTGTCGTTGCTGCGTCGCTATGCCGAGGAGGACCTGAAGAAGAAGATCGAACCGGTGACAGGCGTGGCCGCGGTCAAGGTCGGCGGCGGGCTGGAGGACGAGATCCAGGTGCTGATCGACCAGCAGAAGCTGGCCCAGCTCAACCTGCCCATCGCGACCGTGATCCAGCGGCTGGCGCAGGAGAACATCAACATCTCCGGCGGCCGCCTGGAAGAGGGTTCGCAGCGTTACCTGGTGCGCACGGTCAACCAGTTCGCCACCATCGACGAGATCCGCAACATGCTGGTCACCACCAGCAGCGGCGGCAGCAACGCGGCGCAGGATGCCGCGATGCAGATGGCGCGCGTCGCCGCGGCCTCCGGTTCGGCCGATGCCATGGCCGCCGCCGCCTCGGTGCAGAGCGCATCGGCGGGCAGCTCCACCACCGTCGCCGGCGGCAAGGCGGTGCGGCTCAAGGACATCGCCGAGGTGATCCAGGGCCACAAGGAGCGCGAGGCGATCATCCGTCTGGATGGCAAGGAAGCCGTCGAACTGGCGGTCTACAAGGAAGGCGACGCCAACACCGTGGCCACCGCCGATGCGGTGCATGAGCGGCTGGCGAAGATCCAGGCGCAGGTCCCGCCCGACATCAAGTTGACGGTGATCGACGACCAGTCGACCTTCATCCGCAACGCGATCAGCGACGTCAAGAAGGACGCGGTGATCGGCGGCCTGCTGGCGATCCTGATCATCTTCCTGTTCCTGCGCGATGGCTGGAGCACGTTCGTGATCGGCCTGTCGCTGCCGGTGTCGATCATCACCACGTTCTTCTTCATGGGCCAGCTCGACCTGAGCCTCAACGTGATGTCGCTGGGCGGCCTGGCGTTGGCGACCGGCCTGGTGGTGGACGATTCGATCGTGGTGCTGGAGTCGATCGCGAAGGCACGCGAACGCGGGCTCGGGATACTCAAGGCGGCGATCGTCGGCACCCGCGAAGTCAGCATGGCGGTGGTCGCCTCGACCTTGACCACGATCGCGGTGTTCCTGCCGCTGGTGTTCGTGGAAGGCATCGCCGGCCAATTGTTCCGGGACCAGGCGCTGACGGTGGCGATCGCGATTGCCATTTCGCTGGCGGTATCGATGACGCTGATCCCGATGCTCAGCGCGCTCAAGGGCCGACCGGCGGAGTCGTTTCCGGAAGAGGCGCCGCAACCGGAGTGGCAGCCGACCTCAAGATTGCAGAAGCCGCTGGCACTCACCGAGCGGGGTATCAGCGCGGGTGTACGTGGCAGCTTCTTCGGCGTGGCGTGGCTGGTCGTGCGTCTGTGGCGCGTGGTGGCGGGAACGATCGGCCCGGTGATGCGCAAGGCCAGCGACCTGGCGATGGCCCCTTACGGTCGTGCCGAACGCGGTTATCTGAAATTGCTGCCTGCGGCGCTGGCGCGCCCGGTCCTGGTGCTGGGCACGGCAACGGCGGCCTTCGTACTGGCGTTGCTGCTGGTGCCGCTGCTGGGTGCCGACCTGATTCCGCAGTTGGCACAGGACCGCTTCGACATGACGGTCAAGCTGCCTCCGGGCACGCCGCTGCGTGAGACCGATGCGCTGGTGCGCGAACTGCAGAAAAAGCATGCCGATGCGCCGGGCATTCATGCGCTGTATGGCGTGACCGGCAGCGGCACGCGGCTGGATGCGAGCCCGACCGAGAGCGGCGACAACATCGGCAAGCTCAACGTGGTGATGAGCAACGGTGGCAGCGAGCGGCTGGAGGCTTCCATGACCGAGGAGCTGCGCGAGACGATGCGGTCGCATCCGGGCGTACAGGTCGATTTCAGCCGCCCGGAGCTGTTCAGTTTCTCGATGCCGCTGGAAATCGAACTGGCCGGCCCGGACCTGGAAACCATCCGCCGTGCGGGGCAGAAGATGGCGGCCCTGTTGCGCGCCAACCCGCATTACACCGATGTCAGTTCGACGGTGGAGCAGGGGTTCCCGGAGATCCAGATCCACTTCGACCAGCAGCGGGCGGCGGCGTTCGGCCTGACCACGCGCCAGATCGCCGATTCGGTGGTGTCCAAGGTGCGCGGCGAGGTCGCCACGCGTTACAGCTTCAGGGATCGCAAGATCGACATCCTGGTGCGCGCGCAGGAGAGCGACCGCGGTTCGGTCGAGGACATCCGCAACCTGATCGTCAACCCGGGCAGTTCTGCGCCGGTGAGGCTGGGCTCGGTCGCCGACGTGGTGTCCACCACCGGTCCCAGCGAGATCCACCGCGCCGACCAGGTCCGGGTGGCGATCGTGTCGTCCAACCTGCGCGATATCGATCTGGGCAGCGCGGTGCTGGAAGTGCAGAAGATGGTCGACCAGAACCCGTTGGGTGCCGACGTGCAGATGCATATCGGCGGTCAGGGCGAGGAGCTCTCCAGCTCGATCCGATCGCTGCTGTTCGCCTTCGCGCTGGCGATCTTCCTGGTCTATCTGGTGATGGCGTCGCAGTTCGAATCGCTGCTGCACCCGTTCGTGATCCTGTTCACCATTCCTCTGGCGATGGTCGGCGCGGTGCTGGCGTTGCTGCTGACCCGCTCGCCGGTGTCGATCGTGGTGTTCATCGGTCTGATCCTGCTGGTCGGACTGGTGACCAAGAACGCGATCATCCTGATCGACAAGGTCAACCAGTTGCGCGAGGCCGGCGTGGCCAAGCACGAGGCGCTGGTGGAAGGAGCGCGCTCGCGCCTGCGGCCGATCGTGATGACGACGTTGTGCACGTTGTTCGGCTTCCTGCCGTTGGCGCTGGCGTTCGGCGAGGGCGCGGAAGTGCGCTCGCCGATGGCGATCACGGTGATCGGCGGCCTGCTGGTATCGACGCTGCTGACGCTGGTGGTGATCCCGGTGGTGTACGACCTGCTGGACCGGCGTCCCGACGAGTACTACCGCATCCGCGCGCAACGCATCGACGAGGCTTCGCAGCTCGCCCGCGATCGCACGGACCAGGACGGCGCGGAGCAGCCTGCATGAGCATTGCCGAGATCAGTCTGCGACGACCGGTCACCACCATCATGCTGTTCGTGTCGATG
This sequence comes from Lysobacter sp., assembly GCA_035515255.1. Classification (GTDB taxonomy): domain Bacteria; phylum Pseudomonadota; class Gammaproteobacteria; order Xanthomonadales; family Xanthomonadaceae; genus Novilysobacter. The sequence continues at coordinate 4,646 of DATJBR010000236.1, forward strand.
GTGGTGATCGGGTTGATCGCGGCGGTGCGCCTGCCGCTTGAGGCGTTGCCGGACGTGTCCGCGCCGTTCCTGTTCGTCCAGTTGCCGTATGCCGGCTCCACGCCGGAAGAGGTGGAACGCAACATCCTGCGTCCGGTCGAGGAAGCGCTGGCGACGATGAGCGACATCAAGGGCATCCAGGGGCGCGCATCGGCCGACAACGCCAGTGCGTTCCTGATGTTCTCGGACTGGGACCGCGACATCCAGATCGCTGCCTCGGAAGCGCGCGAGCGCATCGATGCGATCCGCGACGAGTTGCCCGACGACCTGCGCCGCTACTTCGTGTTCAAGTGGTCCACCAGCGACCAGGCGATCCTTCGCCTGCGGTTGGCCGGTGACCTCGACATGAGTCACGAGTACGACCTCATCGAGCGTGAGCTCAAGGCACCGCTGGAGCGGATTCCGGGGGTCGCCAAGGTCGATATCGGTGGCGCGGCGGCCAACGAGGTGGAGGTGGCGATCGATCCGGATCGGCTGGTCGCGCACGGTCTCAACCTCAACGAGCTGACCGCCCGCCTGCAGGCCGCGAACTTCTCCGTGTCCGCCGGCAAGATCGAGGAGGCGGGCCGCCAGTTGCGGGTGCAGCCGATCGGCGAACTGAACGACCTGCAG
>DATJBR010000237.1:0-1717 GCA_035515255.1 Lysobacter sp.
CGCATCCAGCGTGCCGGCCAGCAGGGCCTCGATCTTGCCCTTGACCGTCTCGCCTTCGGCACCTTCGCCGAACTGGATGCCGATGCCGGCCGGGCGGTTGCCCTGGGCACCGGCGGGGGTGACCCAGATGACCTTGCCGGCTACCGGCAGGCGCTCGCCGGATTCGGGCAGGGTCAGCAGCAGGAACACCTCGTCGCCAAGGAAGTAACGCTTCGGCGTCGACACGAAAATACCGCCGTGTTTGATGTAGGGCATGTAGGCGTTGTACAGCGACGCCTTGTCCTTGACCGATAGCGACACGATGCCCTGACGGGCTCCAGCTGGTGCGTTCATACCGCTATTCCCTCTATCTCTGTTTTCCAGTAGTAGTCCGGCGCGTCGCCCGGCGTGCTTCCCCGGCGCGCCAGGCCATCAATAATTCCACCACGACCAGATCCGCGCGCACGGTGCTGCGCAACAACTCGCGCGCCCGGTTTGCACGATCGAACCAGGCCGCCAGACTGCGCGTGCGCACCGGGTCGGTCAAGCCGTCGGCCGCCGCGGACAGGGCCAGGTCGGCGGCGAAGCGCAGCCGCAGGTCGACGTCGCTGTCGGCCACCCAACGCTGGGCGGTTTCCACCACGGCGATGTCGCCAGCGGCCAGTTTTTCCAGGTCGCCGGCCACCTGACGACGCACGGCAAGACCGTCGCCCTGCAGCCACTCATCGGCCAGGCCGGGATGGCCCCGCGCCGCGTCCAGCGCCTCTGCCGCCGCGCTTTCCGCGTGACCTTGCTGCAGCAGCCATGCCAGCGCCTCATCGCGTGCGGGCAAACGGAATTCGAGCTTCTGGCAACGGCTGCGGATGGTCGCCGACAAGCGTGCCGGATTGGCACTGACCAGCCACAGGTACCGTCCGGGAACCGGCTCTTCAAGTGTCTTCAGCAACGCATTGGCACCGGCATGGTTGATCGCATCGGCCGGTTCGATGATCGCGATCTTGGCGTCACCGTATTGGGCGGTCAGCGCCATCTGCTCGGACAGGCGGCGCATCTGGTCGATGACGATCTCGGTGCGCGGCCTGGGCGGCCTCGCCTTGTCGTTGATGCCGTAGCTGATCTGCAGGAAGTCCGGATGCCCGGTGTGCCCGCCCGGATGCGCCAGCGAACCGTCCGGACTCAACTCGACGGGATCGGTCTGGGAGCGCAGGGCGAACAGGCGGCAACTGCGGCAGCTTCCGCAGGGTTCTCCGTCCGGCGTGCGGCTGGTGCAGAGCAGCCGGTTTGCCAGCCGTTCGGCCACCTCACGTTTGCCCAGCCGGGCCGGGCCGCAGAACAGCAGGCCGTGGCCGAGGCGACCGGCGTCCAGCGCGCTGGCGGCGTGGTCGTACACGCGCTGCTGCCAGGGCGCGAACACGCTCATCGCAATGCCCCCAGATGGGCACGCAGGCAAGCGACCGCTTCGGCCGCCACCACCTCGGCCGGTTGACGGGCGTCGATCACGCGGAAGCGCGACGGCTCGGCGGCCGCCCGGGACAGATAGGCGGCACGTACGCGCTCGAAGAAATCGTCGGATTCCGCTTCGATTCGATCGACGGCGCCGCGTCCGCGCGCGCGTTGCAGGCCGATCCCGACCGGCACGTCCAGCAACAGGGTCAGTCCGGGAACGATGCCGACCACACGCTGCTCCAGCTCGGCGATGAAACCGGGGTCGCCGCCGCGTGCGGCCCCCTGGTAGGCA
>DATJBR010000238.1:0-7366 GCA_035515255.1 Lysobacter sp.
AGGTGGCCTGCCTGTCGTTGAGTCCCAAGGGCCTGCTGCGCTGGCATTCGGCCTGTTGCAACACGCCCATCGGCAACACCTCGCGGGATCCGAAGCTGCCGTATGTCGGGGTGCTGGCCCGTTGCATGGACGTGGCGCCCGGCGTGCTGGATGCCGCAATCGGGCCGCCGCGCATCGCCTTGAATACCGCTTCCGCGCGTGGCCAGGTCGCGGCCACACCGGTGCGGGCCGCCCTCGGCATCGTGCGGATCATGTGGGGCGTGCTGCGGGCGAAGTTGAGCGGCCGCCATCGCGACAACCCGTTCTTCGATGCGGCGACCTCCCGGCCCATGGCCGAGCCGCGGGTGCTGACACGGCAGGAGCGCGCCGAAGCCGAGCGCGGCTAGGTCCGGCGGCAAGTCCGCCTACCTCTGCAGGTCACCCTGGTCGCGCAGCGCCTGATACGCATGCCAGCTGGCGTGGCCCAGTATCGGGTAGATCACGATCAGGCCCAGCAATGCGGTGGCGATGCCTGCAGCCGTGAGCAGCGCGATCAGCAGCGCCCACTCGGCGCTCGCCACGGGATGCCGGGCCACGGCGCGCAGACTGCCGCGCATCGCGTCACCGGCGCCCGCGTCCTTGTCGAGGATCAGCGGCACGGCGATGACCGAGATCGAGAAGCTCAGCACCGCGAGCACGCCGCCGATGACGGCCCATGCGAGCCACTGGCTGGAGGACATCATTGACAGTGCGTTGTCCCACAGCGTGCGTTCGACGTCCGGTGCGATGGGGCCCAGCGTGGCATTCAGCACCAGGGTCGAAACCACCAGCCAGACGGCGGCGAGCACCAACAGGGTGATGGCGAAGCGCTCCAGCGCGGGCCGGTTGCGGTTTGGTCCGCGCAGCGAGGTGTCGAAGGTCGGGGTGTCGCCGGCCTCCATGGCGCGCGAGGCCTCGATCAATCCGGCGCCCAGGATCGGCCCGAGCAGCAGGAATCCGGAGACCGCCGCGGCAATGAAGTAGGGGTGGTTGCCCAGAGTGAAGATCAGCCAACCCATCACCGTGACCATCAGCCCGTAGGCGATGCCCACTGAACGGACTCGACGGAAATCCCGGAGCCCCAGCGAAACCCAATGCAACGGTTCGCGCAGGGAGATGTGACCGGCCCCGTGGCCCGGATGCGAGGGCAAGGTGCCCGAATGCATGGTCGTCATGGCGTACTCCTGGAAGGAAGGTGCCGGGTAGGAAAGTTTCCACTGACAGGGCGTATCGCCGCGTGAGCGCCTCTCCATTCTTGACACTCGTTCACGCCAACCTCACGCTACGAGCCGATCGAGACGTTCGTCACATAATCGGGCTGACATTCAGCCGCGTGACCGGTCGAATCCAGACAGGGGAAAACATGAAGAAGATCAGGCTGATGGCGGCAGTGGCCGCTGTTACCGCAGGTGCCGTCCTGGCACCCGCCGGCGCGCACGCCCAGACCAAACCGCTGCAGGTCTGGCAGCCACCGCAACAGGACGAGCCGGATCCGTCCAAACGCGTGCCGCAGACGCCGCAGCCGGTGACGACCACGGAAGGCGTGTCGCAGTCCACGACGCAGCCGCAGTCCTCCACCGTGTATCCGCAGCAGTACACCGCTGCTCCGGCAACTCCCACGCGCTACGAGGAAGACCGCGGTGGCTTCTTCCTTGGCGTGCAGGGAGGCAAGGGCTGGGTGTACGAGGACGTCGACCAGACCGCGCTCATGGTCAACGCGGGCTACCGCTGGCAGGCCGGCGCGGTGACGCTGGTGGGGATCGAGGTGGCATCCGGTCGGCTCGACGAAACCACGCAGGACGGCTGGATTTACAGCAAGGTCGACTACGCCAGCATCGGCGTGAATGCGCGTTTCAACTTCGGTCGTGACAACCCGGTGTATGGCCTGGTCCGCGCGGGCTACTGGTCGGCCGAGGGCGACTACGGCATGGATGTGGATGGTGGCTACGTCGGTCTCGGCCTTGGCGTTGACTTCAACCGCCACTTCAACATGAGCCTGATCTACACCAACCACGTGTACTTCAATGACTACTACTGGGAAGGCAACAACTTCTACTACGACGCCAACCGCGCCGACACGCTGATGCTCGGCGCCGAAGTCCGGTTCTGACTGGCAGGCGTTCGCCAGGCGCGCCCATGTGGCGCGCCTGTGCACTCCAGACGACAGGTTGATGCCTGTGCGCTTCCTGTGGGTGCCGTGAGCGAAAGAAGGTTTACTTCATCGAGTGCAATCCGAACAGGTTGCCCTCGGTATCAAACACCAGCGAGATGAAGCCGTATTCGCCAATCGCCATCTTCCGGCGCTGGATGCGGCCGCCGGCGGCCTCGACGCGGCTTTCCTCTTGAGCGACGTCCTCGCAGTTGAAGTAGACCAGCGTGCTGTTGCCGCCGGACGGGACGCCATCCATCTTCACCAGCGTGCCTGCCGCGCCCGTGCGGTCCATCCCCGCCGGGAAGGCCTTCATCTCGATTGCCGAGTCGTTCGGGTCGCCCAGCGGCTCCAGCTTCACTTGCAGCACGGCCTCGTAGAACTGCTGTGCGCGGGGCATGTCCTGCACGTAGATCTCGAACCAGACGACGGGGTTGGTTTTCATCAGTGGTTGCCTTTTCGGGTTGGGGTGGGGAAGGGAGCGCGGGTGGGGCGCGACCTGACCGGGCTTCAATCCCGGTCCGGCGCACCCAACGGGAAATACGCACGGTAGGGTCGTGCTTCGCCCACGGCCCGCTTCAACGAACGTCGCGCCAGCAGCCGCTCGCGGTACGCGCGGACGTGGGGAAAGCGTGATTCGATCGGGTGCGTCTAGTCGGCGTAGAACAGGAAGGGCGCCGCGCCGCAGTCGGCGAGCGAGAACGCCGTCCCGACGGCCCATTCGCGCGCCGCCATGTGTCGGTCCAGCCATGCATAGGCGGTTTCGAGCATCGCGCGCGCTTCCTTGACGCCCTGCGGGTCGCGCTGGGCTTCCGGATGCAGGCGATCGAAGACCACCTTCTGCTGCGGGGTCGAGATGTAGTTGTCGAAGAAGCGGTCGAGCATCCGCACTGCGAGCGCGGTGTCGGGATCGGCCGGAATCAGTCTCACCGGCCCGGGGTAGTGCAGGTCGAGGTATTCGATGACGCAGGTGGCTTCGATGACGGTGCGGTCGCCATCGACCAGCACGGGGAACCGACGCATCGGCCACAACGCCGCCAGCTCGTCGTTGGCTTGCGGGTCTTCCAGATTGCGGTAGTCGAACGGGGTCTGGTTTTCGTACAGCGCGATGAGCGCCTTCTGGCTGTAGGACGAAAACGGATGCGCGTACAGGCGGGGATGGGCGGCGGGCATACGGACCTCCGGGTGGCTTGCCTATGCGGCGAACGGGAATCCTGCGATCAGATGCGGTCGCGCTGGCGGTGGCGTGGATGCGGGCGGCGTGCCATTACCCGGCGTGCTGTTGCAGGTACTTCGCGATCAGGCCGGTCTGTGCTTCCCAGCCACCGGTGTTGTCGGCGATGGCCTTCGCGCGACGGGCGAGCGGCACGCGTTCGAAACCGGATTCCGTGATGGTGAGGCGCACGCCAGCCGCGGCCTCCTCCAGCGCGAACTCCACCAGTGTCATTTCCGCGTCGGGCGTATCCGGCCCGGCTTCGCTGCCGCCGGGATGCCAGCGGAACGAGAACAGCCGCATCGGTTCGATGCGCTCGACCGCGAGGATGAACTCCATGCCGTCGTAAGGCGCCTGGTGTCGCGCGATCTCGGGGTCGACCCGGGTCGGCCGGATCTTCGCTCGCAGTCTGGTATGGGCTTTGAAGTCGCCTTCGACCTCGGCGCCGAACCACGTGCCGAATGCGGTGGAGTCGGTAATGGCGCGCCATACGCGCTCGAGGGGGGCGTTCAAGACGACCTGCTTCACGACCTGATTGGTGTGGTTCATTGGCGACCTCCTGATTGCATGCACGTTACGCCTGGGGCAGGGCAAACGAGGACATTTTTTGTTGCGTTTCCGTATTTCTGTGTTCGTGGGGAGACGCGGACTGGGGAACCTGTTGCTCATCGTCGCCCCGGTGACCATGACCGAAAACGGCGAGCCGTGCTCCAACGGATATGCAACCCTTCCGGGCACCGTATCGATCCCGGAGCCAGTCATGTCCCAAGCCCGCCACGCCGCCACCTTCCGTCATCTGCACGACGACGGCCTGCTCTTGTTGGCCAATGCCTGGGATGCGGGCAGTGCGCGCCTGATCGAAAATCTCGGTGCCGCGGCCATCGCCACCACCAGCGCCGGCCTGGCCTGGGCGCATGGCTACCGCGATGGCAGCCATTTGCCGATACGGCACCTGGTCGACACGGTCGCGGGCATCGCCCGTGTGATCGGCGTGCCGCTCAGCGTCGACTTCGAGGACGGTTACGCCACCGATCCCGCGGCCGTCGCCGATCATGCCGGCCGGGTGATCGATGCCGGTGCGGTCGGGATCAACATCGAGGACGGTGCCGACGATCCCGACCTGCTTGTGGCCAAGATCGAACAGATCAAGCGCGTGGCTGCGGGGCGTGGTGTCGATCTATTCGTCAACGCGCGTACCGATGTCTATCTGCGCGGTCTGGTCGGTAAGGAACGGCGCGTCGAGGAAACGCTGGCGCGCGCGAAGCGCTACCGGGACGTGGGTGCCGACGGGCTGTTCGTGCCCGGGTTGGCCGATGCCGAACAGATTGGTGAAGTGGTGGCCGCCGCAGACTTGCCGCTCAATCTGATGGCGGTGCCAGAGCTGCCGACTGCCGGGGAACTCGAAGCGCTCGGGGTGCGGCGGTTGAGCGCCGGGGCGTCCATTTCAATTTCGGCGTTGAGCCATACGGCGCGCCTGGCAAGCGATTTTCTGCATCGCAGCTCTGATGCTGATGGCGCGAAAAAGCTGGATTACGGCGCGATCAATGCGCTGTTTGATGATGGTGATCGCTAGCGCCAATGTCCTGACATTCCTTCTCCCGCTTGCGGGAGAAGGTGCCCGAAGGGCGGATGAGGGTAACCGCCAGCCGTTTACCTGTTCTCCAACACCGGTTTGCGCGGCAGCTTCTCCTCGCGCGTCGCGGCGTGGTAGACGAACGAGGCGACGATCGCCGCGGCCTGTTTCAGGTCTTCCGGCTCGACGTGGTCCCAGGTGTCCAGATGGCTGTGATGGACGTTGCTGAAGTAGTCCAGCCGGTCCTGGATGAACTGGAAGCCGGGCAGGCCGACGCGGTCGAATGACACGTGGTCGGTGCTGCCGGTGTTGCGGGTCGCCACCGTGGTCGCGCCGACGTCGTGGAACGGCGCCAGCCAGGCCTGGAAGATCGGCGTCACGGCCAGGTTTTCCTGCGCATAGATGCCACGGAAGCGGCCGGAGCCGTTGTCCATGTTGAAGTAGGCCGAGAAGCGGTCGTAGTCGCGGTGCTTCTGCAACGGTCCGGTCGGGTCACGCAGCGAGGCCGGCAGGGCCTTCTGTGCCGGATCGGTGGGCTCCGGGTAGGTGGCGAAATGCTTGGCGACATAGGCCTGCGAGCCCACCAGTCCCTGTTCCTCGCCGCTCCAGAGGGCGACGCGGATGGTGCGGTTGGGCTTTGCGCCGACCGCCTTGAGGATACGCATGGCTTCCATCATCACCGCGACGCCGGCGGCGTTGTCGGCCGCACCGGTGCCGGTGTGCCAGGAGTCCATGTGCGCGCCGAGCATGACGATCTCGTTGGCCTTGCGGCCGCTGCCGGGGATCTCGGCGACGGTGTTGTAGCCGGGCTGGTCGGTCTCGTCGGTGAAGCGCGCGGCCACGTTGACCCGCAGTTTCACCGTCTGCTTGTTTTCCAGCGCGCGCGCCAGCGGATTGAAGTGCTCGGCGATCATCGCCAGCTCGGGGATGCCGACCGGCTCGCCGGCCTTGCGCGAGCCGCCACCGGCCACCCGGATGATGCCGTTGTCCCAGCCGCTGATGCTGATCGCCGCCAACGCGCCTTCTTCGGCGAAGAAGGTGTTCACCGCCTTGGCCAGTTCCAGGCGCTCCTTGTATTCCTTGATCCGCTTGGCGCGCTCTTTCGGGGTGCCTTTGGGAATGGTGAATTCCTGCAGGCCTTCCAGCGAGGTGGCGTCGTGGCGGTGCGAGTCGGGCTCGGTGGGGCGCTTGTATTCGCGCGCCTCGCCCAGCAACAGGATCTTGCCGCCGAGTTTGCCGCGGTATTGGTCGATATCGGCCAGCTTCTTGATGGTCACCTGCACCAGTTCGCCTTCCACCGCGCCGTCGGTACCGGGCGTCCACGCCTTGGGAAGCGCATGCAGCGGCTGGACGCGATCGCCCAGCATCTCGACGCTGGCCGCGCTGAACTCCCAGCCCCGGCCGAAGTCGTCGAACGCCTCGTCGTGGACGTTGCTCAGACCCCAGTCGGTGAGTTGCTTGCGGCTCCAGGCATTGGCCTGCGCCATCTGCGGGGAATTACTCAGCCGCGGGCCGATGGTCTCGGTCAGGTGGCTGAAATGGTCCATCACCTGCGAGCGGTGGAAGGCTTCCTGGCGGATGCGGCTGACCATGTCCAGGTCCACCGGCTCCTGCGCCGCGGCGGTGCCGCTGACTCCCAGGCTCAACAGCAACGCACTCATCGACAACAGGCAACGCTTGATCACTTTCATCCCCTATGGGCTGTGGGCCGGTATCAGGGGATCGAGTCTAGGGGCGTGTGCTGCCGCGCTCGCCGGCCTTTAGTCATGCCGGGCGAAGTGGCCCGTTGGTGCACGGGCCGTCCGGTGTCATTCGGGGGCGATGCGCACCACCAGCTTGCCGAAGTTGCGGCCTTCCAGCAGGCCGATGAATGCCTGCGGCGCGTTCTCCAGCCCGTCGACGATGTCCTCGCGGAATTTGATCTTTCCCTGTTTGACCCAGGCGCTCATCTGCTGGAGGAACTCCCCGAAACGGTCGCCGTAGTCGTCGAAGATGATGAAGCCCTGCATCCTGATGCGCTTGGTCAGCACCGTGCGGGTCAGCAGGCCCAGGCGATCGGGGCCGGGTGGCAGCCGGGTGTCGTTGTAATGCGCTATCAGCCCGCACACCGGGATGCGGGCCTTGGCATTCAACAGCGGCAGCACCGCATCGAACACTGCGCCGCCGACGTTCTCGTAATAGACATCGATGCCATCGGTGCAGGCGGCTTCCAGCTGTTGCGGAAAGTCCGTTGCGCGATGGTCGATGCAGGCATCGAAGCCCAACTCGTCGACCACGTAACGGCACTTCTCCGCTCCACCGGCGATGCCAACCACGCGGCAGCCCTTGAGCTTGCCGATCTGACCGACCACCGAGCCCACCGCGCCGCTGGCAGCGGCCACCACCACCGTCTCACCGGCCTTGGGCTGGCCGA
>DATJBR010000239.1:0-4651 GCA_035515255.1 Lysobacter sp.
CTGGCCGAGGAAACCTACAACGTCACGCTGTTCTACGACAACGACCGCTTCGACGCGCGCGTGTCCTACAACCACAAGGACGAGTACGTCGAGGGCCTCGGCTACAACATGTATCCGATCTACCGCGACGCCTACGGCCAGACCGACATCTCGATCGGCTATCGATTGACCGACAACGTCAAGATCAGCCTGAAGGGCATCAACATCACCGATGAGGCGACGACCGGCTACACCATGGATCCGTCGTTCCCGACAATGTACGAGCTGTCGGGCCGCCGCCTCAGCCTCGGTGTCAGGGTCGACTTCTGAGCCGGCCTCGCGGCGGGGTCGTGGACGGATGAGGTTTCGACCGTCCTTCGGCCCAGCCGCGGCGGTGGCGGCACTCGCCTGTCTGCTGGCGGCCTGTGCCGCCGGCCGCAGCGACAGCGCCGTGGCCGACGCGAGCGCCGGACCTGCGGTCTCCATGCGTGCGCCGGTACGGATCGCGTTCATGCCGGACATCCATTTCCACGATGTCTACGCGGAGTTCCGGGACGGCTCCTTCCCGGGCGTGCCCCATCCCCGGAACGGCCGCAACGCGACCATCCGCACCATGCATGCGCAACTGACGTCCACGCGCCTGTTCAACGAGAACTACTTTGTGTTCCTGGCCGCGCTGGATGACGCCGTGGCGCGCGGCGTGAAGTACATCGCCTTGCCCGGCGACTTTTCCGACGATGGCCAGCCGGTCCACATGCGCGGGCTGGCCGGAATCCTGGACCGGTACTCGGCGAAACACGGCATCGAGTTCTTTGCCGCACCAGGCAACCACGACCCGGTGCGTCCGTTCGATCAGGCCGGCGGCAAGCATGACTTCCTGGGCCGCGATCCCGTCACCGGCCAGGTCGGCTTTTCCCAGTCCGTATTCAGTCGCGGTGGCAGCGAGGACTGCAGCACGCCCTATTCCGGCGACTGGGCCCGGGTGGGCACGAGCTACTGCACCGAGGAAGTCCGCACCCTCGGCTACGCCGGCATCACGCAGGCGCTGGAGCAACACGGCTTCATGCCGAAGCCGCAATACCGCTATTACGAAACGCCCTACAGCAGCTACTCCTATGACGGCTACAACCACCGGACGGCGCTGGATCAGGCGGCCTGGAGCAACCGCCGATACGAAATCTGCCGGGAAGGCGCGGGCGGCCCCGACAGGCCCGCCAGCCACAGCTTCTGCACGATGGTCACCGACACCTCGTACGTGGTTGAACCGGTCGATGGCATCTGGCTGATCGGCCTGGACGCCAATGTCTACGTGCCCACGGGGCCGGGGGCCAACGACTTCACCGGCTCCGGCAACCAGGGCTACAACGCGATGCTCAGCCACAAGCCGCACGTGATCGAGTGGCTGCGTGACGTCGTGGCGCGCGGCGCGGCGCGGGGCAAACAGGTGATCGCGTTCAGCCACTTTCCCATGGCCGAGTTCTACAACGATGCATCGGACGAGATCGAGGCGCTGCTGGGCGCGAATGCCATGCAGATGGTGCGCCGGCCCACCGAAGACACGACCCGCGCGCTGGCCGGAACCGGCCTGAAGGTGCACGTCGGCGGCCACATGCATTTCAACGATCTGGCCGTGCGCGACTACGGCGACGATGCCGCGCTGTTCAACATCCAGGCGCCGTCCCTGGCCGCCTATGTGCCGGCCTACAAGCTGATGACGCTGGATGGCACCGATCAGGTCGAGGTCGAGACGGTGCGTCTGGACGAGGTGGCGCGCTTCGACGAGCTGTTCGACTTCTATCGCGCGGAGCACGCCTATACGACGCCTGCGCGATGGAACCTCTCCATCCTGGACGCGACGGGTTACGGCGACTTCACTTACCGCTACATGACCGAACTGGTGCGCCTGCGCCTGTTGGACGACGACTGGCGCTGCGAGATGCGCGAACTCGTAAAGAGTCCGCTGTCGGGCGCCGACCTGCTCGTGCTGTCACAGCTGCGGACGGCAGTCACGCTCGGGGAGCTGGCCAGTACCGGCACACGTGGCGGGCTTTCGACAGCGTTTTTCGAGTGCTTGTCCGAGGAGGGCGGCAGCCGCGCAAGCGGCACGGATTTCACGGCGGATCTCGCCGCCGCAACGGCCAGGGCCCGCGCACTGGCGGCGGCCCACGGCATGCAACTGGAAGACTTCACCCGTTGGCAGGCACTCGACCTGGCCGGTGACTTCATCCGCCTGGCCAATGCCGGCGACCTGGCTTTTGCCGACATCCCGCACGAGCGCGCGGCCCAGTACGGGTTGCTTGCTCGAGCTTTGCACAAGAAGCCCTTGCAGCAGGCTGACGCGGCCTTGCTGATGGACGGGGAGCTCGTCAGCAATGCCAATACGGTCGTCGATTTGCTGCGGGCGCGCTTCGGGCCGCTGATGGCGATCATGCTCAAGCTGGCCGCGGGCACGCCTTCGGAGCATGTCCGTCTGGATCTGGCGAACAACGAACTGGTCAACCTGTCGGACGAGCCGTCGCCCTTCCAAGGCTTGGAGCCGGAAGAAAAGCCCGTCACTCCGCGCCGGTAAACAACGCCCCGGCCACCTGATCGATCGAGACATGTATCACCGCGATGTCCGGGCGCTCGCCGGTCGGCATGGTGTCGATCAGGATCCGGCCTACTGCCGCACCGAACAACATGTCCGCCAGCGGTCCGTCCGCAAGCTCCACCTTGCGCCGGTGTCGCGGGCCCCAAGGCGCAGTGGTCGATACAGTAAGCCGCGCGCCCGGCTACTTGTCTGCGCGCCAAGGCTTTATACTGCTCCGCGGCCGCTTGATTGCGGCCTTCCGTTGAACGGCGACGCGCACCCATCGCGGGCAGCGCTCAATAGGTGGACCGTGCGCAATTACGACCTCGAATTCCTGAAAAGATTCTCCCTGGTGATGGGTTTCCTGATCGTGCTCAGCCTGGGCCTGATCGTGGGCGCGCGCCTTGTCAGTGACTCGCTGCCATACGAAGTGCCCGAGGTCGTGGCCGAGCGCACCAAGGCCCGGATCGCGCCGATCGGTGCGGTCTACGCCGGCAGCACCGGTGCCGCGGCCCAGGCCGCCGCCAGTGCCGCTGCTGCCGCTGCCGCCTCTTCTGCGGTCGCCTACGGCGGCACGCTGGATGGCTCGGTGATCTTCGACAACCTGTGCGCCGGCTGCCACAGCTCCGGCGCGGGCGGCGCGCCGACCATGGACAAGTCGCACTGGGCAGCACGCATTCCGCAGGGCCTGGACACGCTGCACAAGCATGCGATCGAAGGCTTCACCGGCAGCACCGGCATGATGCCGGCCAAGGGCGGCAACCCCGCGCTGACCGACGAGCAGGTCATCGCCACGGTCGACTGGATGATCGACAACTTGAAGTAGGCATCGACGCCTGCCACCTGCAACGCCGCCTCCGGGCGGCGTTGTCGTTTCCGGCGCCCGCGTCGATGCAGTGACAGTGACGGGAACGTGCATTGACAGAAAGCCAGCCGCCCCGGCAAACGCCCGTGACCGGCGCACCGCTTATCATGGGCAAATGAACAATCCCGCATTCCCCGACGATCCCGCCTTCCTCGAAGGCAAGGCCGCGGCGCTCACCCTGGCCGGCCCCGCCGGCGCGATCGAGGCGATCGTGGAAGCCGCCGATACCGACGCGCCCGCGCGGCCACTGGTTGCGGTGATCTGCCATCCGCTGCCGACCGAAGGCGGCACGATGCACAACAAGGTGGTGACGATCACCGCGCGCGCGCTGCGCGAGTCGGGCGCGAGCACGGTGCGGTTCAATTTCCGCGGTGTCGGCACGTCCGGGGGCGAGTTCGACGAAGGCCGGGGCGAGGCCGACGACCTGCGCGCAGTCGTCGCCTGGGTCCGGCAGCAACGCCCGGATGCGCAGCTCTGGCTGGCCGGTTTCAGCTTCGGCTCGTATGTCGCCTACAAGATGGCTGCCGAGCTCAAGCCCGGCATGCTGATCATGATCGCCCCACCGGCCGGTGGCCGCGGCTACGACTTCGCCGCCATCACTTCGTTCGATGGCCCGTGGCTGGTGGTGCAGGGCGAGGCCGACGAGATCGTCGATCCCGAACAGGTCTACGCCTGGGTCGACAGCCTCAAGCAGCCGCCCGAGCTGGTGCGGATGCCCGACACCAGCCACTTCTTCCACCGTAAGCTGATGGATCTGCGCGGCGCGGTGAAGCATGGCGTACGCGCCTATCTGCCGGCAGCGACCACCGCCACCGATGAGTGATCCGACAACCGCCGGAGACGCGCTGCCCAGCGCGCGTTACCGGGCAGGCGTGAGTCGGGGCGACTGGAGCGACGACGCCGCGCAACACCCGGCGCTGGCCGAACTCGACCGTCTGCACGCGGCGCTGGTCGATCCGCCATCGCGCGGTCTGCTGGATCGCTGGCGTGGCAGACCGGTCGCCGCGCCACCGGGGCTGTACCTGTGGGGCGGCGTCGGCCGCGGCAAGACCTTCCTGATCGACCTGTTCTACGAAGGCCTGCCGATCGCGCGGAAACACCGCACCCACTTCCACCGCTTCATGCGCGACGTGCACACCCGGCTGCACGAACACGCCGGCGAGCGCGACCCGCTGGCGACGATCGCCCGCCAGGCCGGACGGCAATGGCAGGTGCTGGTGCTGGACGAGTTCTTCGTC
>DATJBR010000240.1:0-6383 GCA_035515255.1 Lysobacter sp.
AACGGCAAGCCGGTACGCGAAGAGCGTTTCCTCGGCCTGTACACGTCCAGCGCCTACACCCGCCGTCCGTGGGACATCCCGCTGGTGCGCCAGCGCCACGAGTACGTGATGGCGCAGTCCGGCCTGGCCGGCGACAGCCACAGCGGCAAGGCGCTGCGCCACATTCTGGAAACCCTGCCGCGCGACGAGCTGTTCCAGTCCACCGGCGAGGAGCTGTTGAAGACCGCCACCGGCATCCTCGGCCTGCAGGAGCGGGTGCGCAGCAAGCTGTTCCTGCGTCGCGACCGCTTCGGCCGCTTCTTCTCCGGGCTGGTCTACATCCCGCGCGAGCGTTTCAACACCGACGTGCGCCTGCGCATCGAGGCGATGCTGAAGCGCGAGCTGCATGGCGAACACATCGATACGACGGTTGCGCTGGGCGAGTCGCCGCTGGCGCAGTTGCACCTGCTGGTGCGGCCCAAGCCCGGCGAGTTCGGCGCCGGCGGTATGCCGCCGGTGGACAGCGCCGCCATCGAGGCCGAGCTGGCCGAGATCGTGCGCAACTGGCGTGACGACCTGGCGGAAGTGCTGGTCGGCCGTCATGGCGAGGAGCGCGGCCTGGCCATGGCCGCCACGTTTGGCAAGGCGTTGCCGGCCGGCTACATCGAGGATGTCTCGGTCGCGGTCGCGGCTGACGATGTCGAGCACCTGGCGGCGCTGGAAGGCCCGGACGATCTGCGCCTGAGCCTGTACCGCAGCGCTCCGGGCGCCGGTGGCCTGCGCTTCAAGTTCTATCGCCAGCACGATGACATCTCGCTGTCTGACGCCTTGCCGATGATGGAGAACATGGGCCTGCGGGTCATCTCCGAGCATCCCTACCGCATGAGCGCGGACGGGAACGTGGTGTACATCCAGGACTTCGAGGTGGAGACCAGTGCGCCGGACGCCGATATCGAGGGCATCGGCGACAACTTCGAGGACGCGTTTTCGCGTACCTGGCGCGGCGATACCGAGAACGACGGCTTCAACCGCCTGATCCTCGCCGCCGGCCTGACCTGGCGCCAGGTGTCGATGCTGCGCGCCTACACCAAGTACCTGTTGCAGGTCGGCGTGCCGTTCTCGCAGAGCTATGTCGAGGAGACGTTCTCGCGCTACCCGGTGCTGGTGCGCCTGCTGGTGGAATTGTTCGAGGCCCGCTTCGATCCGGCCACCGGCCGCGAGAGCAAGGCCGAGGTCAAGGCCGGCATGGAGCAGTTCAAGCAGCAGATCGTCCGCCTGTGCGCGGGCGACGAAAGCCTGCTGACGGCGCTGAAGCCGGTGGTCGCTGCACGCAGCGGCAACCGCGAGGCGCAGATCGCGGCGATCGATACGGCCTTGAAGACCCTGCTGGATCGCGTTTCCAGCCTCGATGAAGACCGCATCCTGCGCAGCTTTGTGGGCGTGATCGAAGCCACCCTGCGTACCAGTTACTACCAGGAGGGCGTCGGCGGGGCCAACTGCGGCTATGTCGCCTACAAGTTCGACTCGGCGTTGGTGCCCGACGCGCCCAAGCCGGTCCCGTACCGCGAGATCTTCGTCTACGGTCCGCGCGTGGAAGGCATCCATCTGCGCTTCGGTCCGGTTGCCCGCGGTGGTTTGCGCTGGTCGGACCGCCGCGAGGACTTCCGCACCGAGGTGCTGGGGCTGGTCAAGGCGCAGATGGTCAAGAACACCATCATCGTGCCGGTCGGCGCGAAGGGCGGCTTCATCGTCAAGCGTCCGCCATCCGACCGCGCGGCGCTGCAGGCCGAAGGCGTGGCCTGCTACCAGATGTTCATCAACGGCCTGCTCGACATCACCGACAACCTGGTCGATGGCAAGGTCGTGCATCCCGTCAACGTCGTGCGTCATGACGGTGACGATGCATACATGGTGGTGGCCGCCGACAAGGGCACGGCGCGTTTCTCGGACATCGCCAACGCGATTTCCGCCGACCACAACTTCTGGATGGGCGATGCGTTCGCGTCCGGTGGCTCGGTGGGCTACGACCACAAGGGCATGGGCATCACCGCGCGTGGCGCCTGGGAGTCGGTCAAGCGCCACTTCCGCGCACTGGGCGTGAACACCCAGAAGGAAGAGTTCACCGTGGCGGGTATCGGCGACATGTCCGGTGACGTGTTCGGCAACGGGATGCAGCTGTCCAAACACATCCGTCTGGTGGCCGCATTCGATCATCGCCACATCTTCCTGGATCCGGATCCGGTCGCCACCACGTCCTTCAAGGAGCGGCAGCGCCTGTTCAAGCTGCCCGGTTCGAGCTGGGACGATTACAGCCGCGACCTGATCAGCAAGGGCGGTGGCGTGTTCCCGCGCAGCGCCAAGTCGATCGCACTGACCGCGCCGGTCAAGGCCGTGCTCGGCATCGATCCGGCGATCAATGCGATGAGCCCCAACGAGCTCATGAGCGCGATCCTGAAGGCACCGGTCGACCTGCTCTGGAACGGTGGCATCGGCACCTACATCAAGGCCAGCACCGAGAGCCATGCCGATGTCGGCGACCGCGGCAACAACGGCCTGCGTATCGACGGCCGTGACGTGCGCTGCAAGGTGATCGGCGAGGGCGGCAACCTGGGCATGACCCAGCTCGGCCGCATCGAGGCCGCCCAGGCGGGCGCGTTGCTCAATGCCGATTTCATCGACAACTCGGCGGGCGTGGGCACCTCCGACCGCGAAGTCAACATCAAGATCCTGCTCAACGAGCAGGTGAAGGCGAAGAAGTTGACGCTGCCGGCCCGCAACAAGCTGCTGGCCTCGATGACCGACGAGCTGGCCGGGCTGGTGCTGGTGGACAACTACCGCCAGAACCAGGCGATCAGCCTGATGGAGCGCATGAGCGCGCCGCGCCTGGGCTCCAAGCAGCATTTCATCCAGACCCTGGAATCGCAGGGCCTGCTGGATCGCCAGATCGAGTACCTGCCGTCGGATGCCGAGTTCGCCGAGCGCAAGGCACGTGGTCTGGGCCTGACCCGTCCGGAGCTGGCCGTGCTGCTGTCGTACAGCAAGCTGGTGCTGTTCCAGCAGCTGGTGGATTCGGACGTGCCTGAAGATCCGTACCTGTCCAAGGAACTGGTGCGCTACTTCCCGCAGCCGCTGCAGGCCAAGTACGCCAAGGCGATGGAAGGCCATCGCCTGAAGCGCGAGATCATCGCCACCGCGATCACCAACTCGATGGTCAACCGGATGGGCGCCACGTTCCCGTTGCGCATGCAGGAGGACACCGGCCGCAGCCCCGGCGAAGTGGCCGAGGCCTACACCATTGCCCGCGAGGCACTCGATGCACGCACGCTGTGGGCGCAGATCGATTCGCTCGACGGCAAGGTGCTGGAGTCGGTGCAGATCGATGCGTTGCAGACGATCTGGGAACTGCTGCGTTCAGTCACCCGCTGGCTGCTGTCGCGGCCGGGCCCGATGCCGGAGATCACCGCCGCCATGGCGCGTTTCGGCACCGGCTTCAAGGCCGTCCATGCCGCGCTCCAGGAGACGATGTCGCAGGTGCGACGGGATGCCTTCAACGCCCAACTGGCGGAGTGGAAGGCGAAGGGCGTGCCGGCGGCATTGGCTACCCAGTTGGCCGCGTTGCCGGTACTCGAGTTCGGTTGCGACATCATCGAGATCGCGCATGCCCGCAAGCTGTCGCCGGTGGAGGTGTCGCGTGCCTACTTCGACCTCGGTGCGGCGTTGAACCTGCCATGGCTGCATGAGCAGGTCGATGCATTGCCGGTGGATGGCCGCTGGCAGGCATTGGCCCGCGGTGCGCTGCGGGACGAGCTCGGTACCCAGCAGCGCGTGCTGGTGGGCCAGATCCTCGCAGGCGGTGGCAAGAAGCCGGCCGGCGAGAAGGTTGCAGCGTGGTTGCAGCGCGATGACCAGAGCCTGCGGTTCACCCAGTCGATGCTGGCCGAACTGGTCACCCAGAAGTCGCTGGATTACCCGACCGTCTCGGTCGCGGTGCGTCGCCTGGCGCAGATTGCCGCGGCAGGCGCGTAACCAGCCGGTGTTGTTGCAGACAGGCGGCGGCCATGGGGTCGCCGCCTGTTTTTTCAGTGGCCCAGTCGGGCGTTGACCGACCCGAGATTGACCGACCCCGGTTTGATCGTCCCGGACGATGCTCCGGTCGTTGCAGCGCACGCGTTATCCTGACGCCAACGATTCCGGAGCCGCCGATGATTGCGACCCCCCGTATTGCTTTTCTTGCCAGCCCCTCCGAGGAGGCGCAGGACGCCTGCCGGGAGCTGATTGCACTGCATGGCGATCATCCGCCGGATCGGGCGGATGTGCTGGTGCCGCTGGGTGGTGACGGCTTCATGTTGCAGACGCTGCACCGGCATGGCGGACTGGGCAAACCGGTCTACGGAATGAAGCTCGGTACGGTCGGCTTCCTGATGAACCATTTCCGCATCGAAGGATTATGCGAGCGCATCCACGCCGCCGAGCCGGCGGTGCTGCGGCCGCTGGAAATGGTGGTGGAAACCGAGTCGGGCGTCAGCATGGGCTCGCTGGCCTACAACGAAGTTTCGTTGTTGCGCCAGACACGCCAGGCGGCGCACCTGTCGATCGAGCTCAATGGCCAGAGCCGGCTGGAAGAGTTGATCTGCGATGGCGTGCTGGTGGCTACGCCGGCCGGCAGCACCGCCTACAACTTCTCCGCCTCCGGCCCGATCCTGCCCCTGGGCGCGAACGTGATGGCATTGACGCCGATCGCCGCATTCCGACCCAGGCGCTGGCGCGGCGCGGTGCTCAAGGCCGATACCGAAGTCCGCTTCCGGGTGCTGGATCCGTACAAGCGTCCCGTCAGCGCCACCGCCGACTCGCACGAAGTCCGCGACGTGGTGGAGGTGACGATCCGCGAATCGCAGGATCGTACGGTGACGTTGCTGTTCGATCCCGAGCACAACCTCGAGGAACGGATGCTCGCGGAGCAGTTCATCAGCGGCTGAGCCGCACAGAGCGATCGACCTTTGCGGCTCCGGATCGCTGTCCGGGCAGTCTCAGGCGGGCGTGTCCTCGGCCGCTTCCTGCGCTGCCGGGAGCGAGGCGACGACCGGTACCGAAGTTGCGGTCGAAGCGGCAGAACCGGGTGCTGCGGACAGGGCCTTTTCCTTCAGCTTGCGGAACTTGTCCGACATCTTTTCCAGCTTGGCGCTCCATTCCGGGTCCGGTGCCTGTTCACGGGTGACCTTGAAGTACACCTGCATCAACGCGGTCATCGCGAACGGGTCGACCAGCGCGGCCTTCAGGCCCCAGGCGGTGACGGCGGCAAGCGCGAAGGTCCAGAATCCGGCGACGCCGGGAAACAGGCTGACCAACGCGGCCACGGGGGCGAACACGAGGACGAAGATCGCCAGCGTCAGCACCCACACGATGACGGTCACGAAGATCGCGTTTTTCAGCATCGTCTTGTAGTTCTGCGCATACAGCACCACTGCGTCGCGGCTGGACGCCCACGGGTTGGTCGATTCGGTGCGCACGTTGTGGGCGAGGATGACTTCGTCGACATAGGTCAGCGAGGTGTTGATGACGGCGTTGGCCAGTTTCATCACCGGCTCCAGACCCGGGATCGGCAGGAAATTGGCGACCCGCATGGTGAGGCGGTTGAACACGCGCAGGATGCCCTTGACCAACTGGTCGACGCCGAACAGGACCGAGCTTTCCGCGAGGCGCTCCTTCACGATCCTGCTGGCGTAATCGATCTGCCCGCGGCCACCGGGAATCTGCTTGCCGTCCAGTAGTTGTGCGAGCACCGCGATATGCCCGGCCTTGACTAGGTACAACAGATACTCACGTGCCCAGTACAGCACCGCGCTGGTCAGGCCGAAACCGGCCAGACCGCCCCAGAACGCGCCGGTTGCGCCGTTGCTGGCCGCCTTGCCGAACAACCAGCCGATGCCCGCCCCGCCGCCGGTGAAAACGATGTACGCCAGGGTGATGCCCATGTACACGAGCAGGCGCAGAAACAGGAACGGCAAGGTGCGAAACAGCAAGCCGATGATCCGGCCGATATTGAAGTCCATTGGATTTCCCCCGCCGAGCTGTTCGGCCAAAAACATGGTTGATGTGGAGCGTCCCGAAACTATCCGGTAGGCAAGCTTCCCAAGCCTGCCTCTGCCGCGTCGATGCCTGATACACGTTGGCGGGATAGCGATCCGGACAGGGCCGACGCCATTTTGTTCTGGTCCGACAGGCGATTACCCGGTTCTTCACTGCGCGGTCTCATCCCCTGCGACCCCGATCGCGCACAATGTCCCCATGCCAGACCAACAAGCCAATCCCCTGATCGTCGCGATCTCCTCGCGCACCCTGTTCGACCTTGAGGATAGCCACCGCCTGTTCGAAAGCGAAGGGCTGGACGCGTATGCCGATTTCCA
>DATJBR010000241.1:0-1857 GCA_035515255.1 Lysobacter sp.
CCGTTCAATCACCGGGGCAACCTGGGCTTCGCGTTGCAACCGGCTACCCACCCGCACCAACGCTCCGGCCAGCTCCGCGGCTGAATCAGCGCGCAAGGTTGCATGCCCGACCTTGCGTCCTTCGCGCGCGGTCTTGCCGTAGTCGTGCCAGTGCCCGGACGCTTCGGTCAATACCGGGGTCGGATCCGGCATCTCGCCGATCCAGTTGAGCATGCAGGCGTGGCCGAGCATCCGCGTGTCCCCCAGCGGCAAGCCGAGCACGGCACGCAGGTGGTTTTCGAACTGGCTGGTCTCTGCGCCTTCGATCGTCCAGTGGCCGGAGTTGTGTACGCGCGGCGCGAGTTCGTTGGCCAGCAACTCGCCATCGCGGCAGAACAGCTCCAGCGCGAACACGCCAACATAATCGAGTGCGTCGGCCAGCTTGCGGGCATACGAAAACGCGCGCTCCACCAATGCATCATCGGCACTGGCCGGGGCCAGGCTGGCCGACAGCACGCCATCGACATGCCAGTTTTCGGTCAATGGCCAGGTGCGGAACTCGCCATCGCGACCGCGTACGGCGACGACGCTGAGTTCGCGCTGGAACCCGACAAAACCTTCCAGGATCAAGCCGACCTTCGCGGCCTGCGCGCCCAGCGCCTGCCATGCCGCATCCGCATCGGCCGGCGTACGCAGGCGGAACTGGCCCTTGCCGTCATACCCCAGGCGTCGCGTCTTCAGGATGCAGGGGGTGCCGACGCGGGCGATCGCCTCATCCAGCTGATCGCGGGTATCCACCACGGCGAACTCGGGCACCGGGATGCCCAGCTCGCGGAACAGGGTTTTCTCGGCCAACCGGTCCTGTGCGGTGCCCAGCGCACGCGGATTGGGAAACACCGGGATCCGGTCGACCAGCCACTGCGCCGACTGCGCCGGGACGTTCTCGAAGTCAAACGTGGCGACGTCGATCCGGGAGGCGAACTCCGCCAGCGCGGCCGGATCGACGTAATCACCGACCACCATCGGCGCGAACTGTCCGGCACACGCGTCCTTGGCCGTGTCCATGACCAGGAACCGCAAGCCCAGCGATGCACCGGCCAGGGCCATCATGCGCGCCAGTTGGCCACCGCCGAGGATGCCGACCGTGCTCATCGACGCGCTCATTGGCGCGGGTCGTCGTTGCTGGCGACATCGTTGGTCTGACGGGTGCGGAATGCATCCAGCGATTCACCAATCGCCGGATACTCCACCGCCAGCATCGCGGCAGCGAACAGCGCCGCATTGGCCGCCCCGGCATTGCCGATCGCAAACGTCGCGACCGGGATTCCAGCCGGCATCTGCACGATCGACAGCAACGAATCCATGCCGTTGAGCGCCTTGCTCTGCACCGGCACGCCCAGCACCGGTACGGCGGTCTTGGAGGCCAGCATGCCCGGCAGGTGGGCGGCACCGCCGGCACCGGCAATGATTGCGCGCAGGCCACGGGCAGCGGCATTCGCGGCGTAATCGAACAGCACATCAGGGGTGCGGTGCGCCGACACCACGCGTACCTCGTGCGGGATTCCCAGCGCCTCCAGGCGCACGGCAGCGTGCTGCATCGTCTCCCAGTCGGAGCGCGAACCCATCACGATGCCGACCAGCGGCGCCTGCACGGTGTCTGTCATGGTTGGTACCTGCGGCAAAACGGTATTCTACCGGGCACACACGCAAGCGCCACGCGCGCAGGCATCCCCCAATACCCGGCCCGCAATCGGCTCGACAATCCGTTTGCGGACGGTGCACAGGAGAACCCGGCCCCATGGACCGCAAACTGCTCGATCTTCTGGTCTGCCCGACCACCCGCCAGCCGCTGGCGATGCTCGACAGCCGCGGGCTGCA
>DATJBR010000242.1:0-4322 GCA_035515255.1 Lysobacter sp.
AAAAAACGGGACCACCAAGGCAAGATGGCAGCTGGTCTCCACCGACTCCCGCAGCCAGTTGCGGGGCGACTGCAAAGGGCATACGTTGCGATGGGCCAGTCCATTCCGGGCAGCCCTTGCGTCAACACGGAGCACCAGAGATGAATGCGAAGCATCGTTTCAGTTTTCTTGCAGGTGCAATTCTGGTTGTACTCGGTACCTCGTTCGCGGCTCAGGCAAACGGTCGCCCCGACCTCGTCCTGCAGGCCTTGGATAAAGGTCAGGCACACATGAGTGGTGAGTTGCTGGTCAAGTACCGTGATGGCGCGAGCGCCGCAAACGTGCAAGCGCTGAATCGTGGACTGGGTGCACAGAAGCTGGAAACGGTGCGCCCCGGCAATGCCAAGAAAGGTGAGCTCGCGTTGCTCCGGATTCCTGCAGGCATGAACATTGCCGCAGCCATCCGTGCGATCAATGACGATATCGCGGTCGAATATGCCGAACCTAACTGGATCTACCAGCACCAGGCAGTTTCCAACGACACCTATTACAACAATGGCTCGTTGTGGGGCATGTATGGCGACGCGACCTCACCGGCAAACCAGTACGGTTCCCAAGCGGGCGAAAGCTGGGCGGGTGGCCACACCTCCTGCGGCAACGTGATCGTCGGCGTGATCGACGAAGGCATCTATTACCAGCACGAAGACCTGGCGGCCAATATCTGGACCAATCCCTACGACCCGGTCGATGGCGTTGACAATGATGGCAACGGATACATCGATGATGTGCGCGGCTGGGATTTCGACGGCAATACCAACAACATCAATTCCGGCGGAGCTGACGACGATCATGGCACCCACGTGACGGGCACCATCGCCGGTGTCGGCGGCAATGGCAAGGGTGTCGCCGGAGTGTGCTGGAGCGGCATCAAGGTGATCAGTGGCAAGTTCCTGGGGCGTCGTGGTGGCACCACGGCCAATGCGATCAAGGCCATCGACTACTTCAACAACCTGAAGATCCAGCACGGGTTGAACATTGTCGCCACCAACAATTCCTGGGGCGGCGGTGGATTCTCGCAGGGGCTGCAGGATGCGATCGAGCGGGCCAATGCCGCCAATATCCTTTTCGTGGCCGCAGCGGGCAACGACGGCTACGACAATGATGCCACCGCCAGTTATCCCTCCAACTACCCGAATGCGAACATCATCGCCGTAGCGTCCATTACCAGTACCGGCGCTTTGTCGAGCTTCTCGCAATGGGGCAGGACCACGGTAGACCTGGGCGCGCCCGGCTCGGCGATCTGGTCGACGGTTCCCGTGAAATCGAGGGGCTCGGTGGTCTCCGGGTACGCAAGCTACAGCGGAACCTCGATGGCGACACCGCATGTCACCGGTGCCGTGGCCCTCTACGCTTCGACGCGTCCAGGCGCGAGCGCCGCCAGTATCAAAGCAGCCGTTCTGTCCAATACGGCCCCAACCAGTTCACTGCAGAACAAGACGGTGACCGGTGGTCGCCTCGATACGACCGGATTCTGATTTACTGCGGTCTGCTGTCCTGGAAAGCCCGGCTTCGGCCGGGTTTTTCCTTGAGGCAACCAAGATTGCCAAACCAAAAGCCCGGCTCCTCCGAAGTGGGAGAGGTGATCCGGCATAGTGACGGGATCTATTCAACAGCCACGGCCTGGCGGCACGGGACTCAGCCGCATCGATGCCGCCAACCGGTCTGCCAATCTCGGCTGCTGGGTCGGTGAGCCGCACCGTGGCAAAGGCAGCACCACACGCGCGGTAGCGCTCACTGCTTCGACCGGGTTTGAAGAGCTTGGTGGTTCGGCTTGAGATCGTGGCGCTGACGCATAATCAGGCGAGTCGGAATGTCACCGGGCGGTTCGGGGCGACCCGGAAAGGAAAGGCTCGCAACAGACTGATGTTCCAGGGGTGGCCGGTTGCCGGGGCGATGTACTCCCTCACACCCGGCGACCTGACGGCTGACCACGCGGACAAGTCAGCGCCATCAGGCGGTTCGACATGATTCAAATGTTGCCCCCTCGCACAGCACCCACGGAGCGGTCGCCACCATGAGACACAGCGAACGGCACAGGACACACCGGACCGGCTGGCTTCGTGCCGCCGTGCTCGGGGCGAATGACGGCATCGTTTCCACCTCCAGTCTGGTTCTGGGCGTCGCGGCCGCGGGTGCCGGGACCAGGGACATTCTTGTTGCGGGGGTTGCCGGTCTGGTGGCAGGTGCCATGTCCATGGCGGCCGGCGAATATGTCTCGGTCAGTTCGCAAGCGGACACCGAAAACGCGGATCTGGCTCGGGAGCGCAAGGAGTTGGCGGCCAACCCCGCGCAGGAACACGAGGAGCTGGTGTCCATCTACGTGCATCGGGGGCTGGACAGGGTGCTGGCCTCGGACGTGGCGACCCAGCTCATGGCCCACGATGCGCTGGCCGCACACAGTCGGGACGAACTCGGCATCTCCGACACCCTGGCGGCGAAACCGGTCCAGGCGGCGATGGCGTCTGCCGGTACTTTCGCGGTGGGCGCTGCACTCCCCCTGCTGATGGTCGGCTTGCTGCCGGCGAGCCGGCTGATATGGGGAGTGGCGGGCAGTTCGCTGATCTTCCTCGCCCTGCTGGGCCTGCTGGCCGCACGAGCGGGGGATGCCCCCGCGCTTGCGTCCGTAATGCGCGTCACCTTCTGGGGCGCATTGGCGATGGGATTGACCGCTGGTGTGGGCGCGCTGTTTGGCGTGGCTGCCTGAGGACCCTTAATCCAGCGATGCGGTGCATGGCGGCCGGGATGGGGCGGACGGATCGTGTCGTAGGAAGCCCCCGTGGGACAGGTGCATCGGTCGGCGACGATTGGGCGGTGTGAGTCGCGAACCTGCGCATGTTGGAGGTGACGTACGGGTCGCGACTCACGTCACTCCTGCACAAATCCCAAGCCACGCCATCCACCGTTTTTTGTGGAAGCGGCCTCGGCCGCGACTTGGCACGGAACGTGGAATCGAATTAGCGCTTGCGACGGCGACGGCGACGGCCGAGCAGCACCCCGATCACGACCACCCCTGCCAGTGCACCGCCAAGCGTCCACCGCCCCAGGGTGCCTTGTGAGGCATGCGTATCCGGGTCGACCTGCGGCAAAGGGCGCGCGTTGAGGACAGCTTTCTCGGTGCGGGCGGACAACTGCCACCGGCCATCGCGCAGTTCCACGTGGCCGGCCACTGGCGGCAGGTGCAGCTCCCGCCAGTGGATGCGCAGATCCCCGATCTGCGGGTCGAGCGGATTGATCGAGCTGCCCAGCCCGTCGCCCTCCGGCTGGAAGGTCGCGGCCAGGTTCGCCGGCAGGCGGGTGAAGCCCGGACGGAAGTCCTGCCATTGGCCCAGCGCCTTCAGCACCGCCAGATCCAGCGGCTTGCCATCCAGGGTGACGTCGGTGGCCCACCAACGCCGGCTTTCCAATGGGAACGACGGCGGATTGTCGTGGCCCGGCGTGAAGCCGGAAGTGTCCACCAGCGCCGGTTTCCAGACCTGCTCGTAGCGGTCGTCGCCATCGCGCTGCCACTGCAACATCTCGACCCGGCGATCCAATCCGAACTGCGCGGTGCGCACGCCGAAATCACGATCCTCAACGAACCCGCTGGAGCTCGGCTCGCCTTGCGGCTGCGGCTGGGCGGCGGCCGGGCTGATGTCGTCACGCGCAAACGCGGACGCTGTCATGCCTGCCAGTACCAGCGCCACAAGGCCGAGCCGGACCCTCATGCAGCCAGCACCCTCGCCTGCAGCTCGGCCACCTCGTGGGTGGTGCCGTACCTGCCCTTCTCGTTGCGGGTGACCTGGGCGAGCGCGCAGCCTGGGTCGTGGGTAAAGAACAAGTGGACGTTGCGCGCCAGCTTGTCGGCGAGGAAGGCGTTTTTTTCGTCGATCAGCAGCTCGGCATTGCGATCGTAGCCCATCGTGATCGGCACATGCACCCACGGCCGGCCGGGGATCAGGTCGGCGCAGAACACCACGCCGCCGTGCGCCTGGCCGTCGACAGTCTCCGGCCCGACGATCTCCGCCAGCATCAATCCCGGTGTGTGGCCGTTGCTGTAGTGGAAGCGCACCGCTCCGCCCAGCGTCTGCGAGAACTCGCCATCGACCAGTTCGAGGCGGCCGGTCGCCTCCAGCAGCGCCGGCAATTCCGGAATGAAGCTGGCGCGGTCGCGGGCGTGCGGCGCGATCGCGCGCTGCCAGTGTTCGCGGCCGACGACGTAGTGGGCGTTGGGGAACACCAGCCGCGGCGGCTGGCCTTCCTCCCACGCGGCGAGCAGGCCGCCGGCGTGGTCGAAATGCAGGTGC
>DATJBR010000243.1:0-6620 GCA_035515255.1 Lysobacter sp.
ACCGTGCTTTCCAGCAGGCCCCGGGCCTCAGTGTTCATGCGCCGCCCCCGACTTCTCGATGTCGGCCTTGATCAGGTAGCTTTCCGCCACGACCACCTGATCGTCCTTGCGCAGACCGGCGAGGATCTCGACTTGCCGGCCGTCGCGCTTGCCGACCTGGACCGGCGTGGCCTGATAGGTATCGCTGGCATCACCGAGGCGGACAAACACCACCTCGCGGCCGTCTATCGTCTGCAGCGCCGACAGCGGCACCACCAGTTCCACCGACTCGCGGTCGACGGTGATGCGCGCCTTGACCGCCGCGCCCGGCCGCCACAGACCATCGGCGTTGGCAATCGTGGCGCGCGCCACGGTGCTCTGGCTCGCGGTCGCCATGCCGGGCAGCACCCGCTCCAGCACGGTATCGACGGTCTTGCCGTCGCTCATGCGGGTGACCCGCACCGGCACGCCCGGCTGGATGTGCTCGGAGTCGGCGCCAAAGATGTGCAGGTCGACCCACAGCCGCGACAGGTCGGCGATCTCGAACAGCGCCATGTCCTCGCGGGCGACATCGCCGAGCTGGGCATTGCGCGCGATGACCACGCCGGTGATCGGTGCGGTAACCGGATAGTCGCTGAGACTGAGATTGCTCTCGATGACCGCCAGCACCTGGCCGGCACGCACCGCATCGCCGACGTTGGCGCGCAGCGAACGGATCGGGCCGGGGAAGCGCGCAGAAACCTTGGCGACAAGACCATCGACCGGCGTCAACAACCCCTGGACCTCGTGCTCGTCGGCGATCACGCCCGCGCCGACGGCTTGCACCTCAATGCCCGAGCGCCGGGCGGTATCGGCGGGAATGACGGTGCGGGCTTCGTCGTGGTCGTCCTGATCCTTGTGGTCATCGTGTTCTTCGGCCGACGGGTCGACCTGAAGCGGCGCGTGCTTGTCCCCCTCCGCCAGTCCGTCACAAGCCAGCAAGGAAAGCACCAGCACGAACGCGCCAATGAGGGGAACGTTCTTCAGAGAAGCAGGCTTCATGGGGAATCTCCTGGTTTGCCGGGTGCAACCGGGCCGATGACGAAGGCCTGGCCGGTGAGTCGCTGGATCTCGATCAGGCTGCGATGGGCGTCCAACGCGGCCTCCAGTTGCTGCCTGCGCGCTTCCGCCTGGTCCGTCTGCAGGGCGGCCCATTCCAGATAGCTCGCCGCACCGGCGCGATAGGCGCGCTGCGCGGCGGCCTCGGCGCGTTGCAGCTTGGGCAGCACGTCGTCCTGCAGCCGCGCGACTTCCAGTTGGGCGATGCGATAGCGGCCGTACGCTTCGGCCAGGGTGGAATACAGCGACAACCCGCGCGCTTCGCGCTCGATCTCCAGCCCGGCCAGTTCCGCCTGTGCGGACCGGATGCCCGGCCGGGCGCGTCGGCTGGCACCCAGTGGAATGGACACGCTGCCGATCAGCCCGAAGTCGTCACTGCCCTGGAACCGTCGCACGCCGAACTGCCAGTCAAGATCGGGCGTTGCCTCGCTGCGGGCCAACTGCAGCCGGGCTTCGCCGATGCGCTGCTGGTCGACGAACCGGGCCAGCTCCGGTGTGCGCGCCAACCAGTCGGCAAGCACGTCGAAGTCCGGCACCGCGGGCAATGCCAGCAGGTCGGCCTCCACCACCTCGAACGCGGGCGCGCGTTCTCCCCACAGGGCAGCCAGATGCTGTCGTCCGGCCGCCACTCCCTGCTGCGCGCGCGCATGGTCCAGCTCGGCCCGGGCCAGGGCGGCCTGCGCGGTCAACACCACCGACTCGGGCGATGCGCCGGCCTGCAGGCGCTTGCGGGCTTCGGCAACGGTACGTTCGCGCTGTTCGATATCGAGCTCCGCCAGCCGTGCCTGCTGACGTGCCGCGACGATCGCCAGATAGCGGCGTGCGACTTCGGCCAGCAGGTCCAGCCGTTGTCCCTCGCGCTCGATCGCCAGCGCATCAATCCGGCTGCTGGCCACGCTGCGTCGGGCGTCGAGCTTGCCGCCCCGCTCCAGCACGGACGCTAGCCCGAACGTGAGCTCGGCATCCTGCATGCCGCTGTAGGGACCGGTGCCGAACGCGTTCTCGATGCTCGCCTCGGCGACCAGCGCCGGGCGCAGTGAAGCTTGGGCGAGTTCCGCGTCCAGCAGGTCGCGGCGACTGCCGAAAAGACGCAGTTCGGGGTGGGTGTCGGCGACGCGTTGAAGTGCGTCGTCCAGGGTCAATCGATCGGCGGTGCGCGCGGGAAAAGCCACGGCGCACGCAACGACGAACGCGGCCATCGCCGCGAATCGCAAAGTCATGGGGTTGCTCCGGAAAATCGGTGTGACAGGAGAGCCGGCATTGCGCCGGCCGTGCGGTCACATCGGGATCGGAGGGCGGAACAGCGCCATGGGTCGCGTCGGCAGAACGACCTGCGCGCGCTGCTCGGTCGGTTGCGATGCTGTCGGCACGCCAGCCACGAAGGCCAGACCTGTCGTCATCACCACGCTCGACTGCGCGCAGCAGTGGGCGAAGTGCAACAGCATATGCAGGGTGGCGGTACGGGCAGCGGCCTGCGGCTGCTGCGACGAAAGAATCGACGGCATCGCCGAGTGGTCGGATTGCACCGAATGGGAATGCAGTCCTGACGGATCGTGCGCCAGTTCATGCAGTTCGCCCAGCGATGCGAGCACCGGCTGGACGACCAGTCCCGACACGAACAACGCAAGCACGAATACGCGCAGGACGGTGATCAGGCAGGAGCGGCGGGCGTGGGACATGGGGCCGAAGGGTACCGGCACACGCGGGCGCAATACAATTTCATCCACGTCGCACGGATGCCCGCCACGACCGGCGTGGGTACACTGGCCGGCCGCAATCCTGCCTGGCCACGACTCTCGTCCGCATGCGAAATCCCCTGCAAGATCAGTTGCTCAAGGCCGGTCTGGTCAAGAAGAGCAAGGTCGCCCAAGTGGTGCGTGAGCAGACGCGGCAGCGCCACGCCAAGACCCCTGTGGCACCGACGGACGAGCAGCTGGATGCACAGCGGCTGCTGGCCGAACGGGCGGAACGCGATCGCGCGCTGGCTGCGGAGCGCAACGCGCAGGCACGGATCAACGAGGAGCGTGCGCAGGTTCGCCAGATCGTCGAGGCGCACAAGGTCAAGCGCGAGGGCGAGATTGCCTACGGGTTCGACGACGGTGGCAAGATCCGCAACGTGCTGGTCAACGAGTTGCTACGGACGCAACTGGCCAAGGGCGTGCTGGTGATAGCGCGCTATGGCGATGGCTACGAACTGGTACCGCGCGCCGCGGCGGAAAAGATCCGCAGCCGCGATGCGACAGCCATCGTGCTCGACCACGGCGGCCCGGAAGCCTCCAGCGGCAACGCCGAGGACGACGAGTACTACCGGCAATTCCAGGTGCCCGACGACCTGATCTGGTAACCCCAATCAGCGTTGCAGGGCCAGAGCGCGCTGGCAGACGTTGTCCACCGTGAAGCCGTAGTGTTCGGCGATGACCTTCGCCGGCGCGGAAGCACCAAAGCGCTCCACGCCCAGCACGTCGCCGCCATCGCCGACGTAGCGGCACCAGCCTTGCGGACTGCCCGCCTCCACCGCCAGCCGCGCGTGTACGTCCGGCGGCAACACCGACTCGCGGTACACGCGTGGTTGCGCCTCGAACAGATCCCAGCTCGGCATCGACACGCAGCGCACGGCAATGCCCTGCCCGCGCAAGCGGTCGGCCGCCTCGACAATCAACGCCACTTCCGAACCGCTGGCGATCAGGATCAACGCCGGTTTGCCGTCGGCTGCATCGCGCAGGACATAGGCACCTCGACGCAGTCCGTCGGCCGCGGCAAACCGGCGGCGATCCAGTGTCGGCACGTCCTGCCGGCTCAGCACCAGCAACACCGGACGCGCACGGGTTTCCAGTGCGACCTGCCATGCCACGGCGGTCTCGTTGGCATCGGCCGGACGGATCACGCTGAGCCCGGGAATCGCCCGCAGGCCGGCCAGTTGCTCGACAGGCTGGTGGGTCGGGCCGTCCTCGCCCAGCAGGATGCTGTCGTGGGTGAACACGTGGATGACGTGCAGCCCCATCAGCGCCGCCAGCCGGATCGGCGGGCGCATGTAGTCGGAGAAAATCAGGAACGTCGCGCCATACGGAATGAAACCACCGTGGGCAGCCATGCCGTTGGTGATCGCGCCCATCGCGTGTTCGCGCACGCCGAAATGCAGGTTGCGCCCGGCACGGCTCCAGCCGCCGCCATCGGAGCCCTGCACGTCCTCGCCGGGGATCATGATTGGGTTGAAATCGCCCAGTCCCTTGAGCGCGGTCTTGGTCGAAGGATCCAGGTCGGCCGAGCCGCCGGTCAGCGCAGGCAACTTCGGGGCGATCGCGTTCATGACCTTGCCACCGGCCACGCGCGTCGCCATGCCCTTGGCGTCGGCCGGGAATTGCGGGATATCGGCATCCCAGCCTGACGGCAGTTCGGCGCGCAGACGGCCCTGCAGTTCGGCGGCCAGATCGGGGAATGCCTGTGCGTATGCAGCCATGCGGCGATGCCATGTTGCCTCATCACGTGCTCCGCGCTCGATCGCCTGCCGCATGTGCGCCAGCGCCTCCTCGGGAATCAGGAAGGCCGGCTCGCTCGGCCAGCCCAGCCGCTGTTTGGTCAGGCGCACCTCGTCCACGCCCAGCGGTGAGCCATGCGCCTCGAAAGTGTCCTGCTTGTTCGGCGAGCCGAACCCGATATGCGTGCGGATGAGGACCAGCGATGGCCTGCGGGTCTCGGCGCGTGCGGCCTTGAGCACCGCGTCGATCGCCTCGACGTCATTGCCATCGGCGACGGACAGCGTGTGCCAGCCATAGGCCTCGAAGCGTGCGGCGCGGTCTTCGGTGAACGCGATGTCGGTACCGGCGGACAGGGTCACCCGGTTGTCGTCGTACAGGCAGGTCAGCTTGCCCAGTTGCAGGTGCCCGGCCAGCGATGCCGCTTCGGCGGCGACGCCCTCCATCAAGTCGCCGTCGCTGACGAGGGCCCAGGTATGATGGTCGATGATCGGGTGACCGGGCCGGTTGTAGCGTGCCGCCAGTTGCGCCTCGGCGATCGCCATGCCGACCGCGTTGGCGAAGCCCTGCCCCAGCGGCCCGGTGGTGACCTCCACGCCCGGCGTGTGCCCGCGCTCCGGATGTCCGGGCGCCTTGCTGCCCCACTGTCGGAAGTGCTGGATGTCGTCCAGCGACAGCGCGTAGCCACTCAGGTGCAGCAGGCTGTACAGCAACGCCGAGCCGTGCCCGGCCGACAGCACGAAGCGGTCGCGATCAGCCCAGTCGGGGTTGTGCGGGTTGGCCTTCAGCCAGCGGTCCCACAGCACGTAGGCCATAGGCGCGGCACCCAATGGCAAGCCGGGATGGCCGCTGTCGGCCTGCTGCACCATATCCACGGACAGGAAACGCAGGGTGTCGATGCACAGTTGATCGAGTTGGGCGGACATGACGACTCCTCACGGATCGGACCCCACACCTGCCAACGCGACATCCACGATGGACTGGGCTTCCTGGAGGAGGCGGTGCAGGTGGGCCTCGTCGCGGAAGCTCTCCGCGTAGATCTTGTAGATGTCCTCGGTGCCCGATGGTCTGGCGGCAAACCAGCCGCTTTTTGCGGTGACCTTGATGCCACCGATCGGCGCGTCATTGCCGGGGGCCTTGTCGAGCACGCTCTCAATAGACTCCCCCGCCAGTTGCGTCTGCGTGATCTGGGCCGGTGCCAGTCGCGCCAATGCCTGCTTCTGCGGCTTGCTGGCCGGCGCCTCAAGGCGGTCAGACCACGCATGGCCGTAGCGATCACACAACTTCCGGTACGCGACGCCGGGGTCGTGCCCGCTGCGGGCGGTGATCTCCGCCGACAGCAGCGACGGCGCGATGCCGTCCTTGTCGGTCGTCCAGACCCCGCCATCACGACGCAGGAACGCGGCGCCGGCGCTTTCCTCGCCGCCAAACCCCAGCGAGCCGTCGAACAGGCCATCGACGAACCACTTGAACCCCACCGGCACCTCGCGCAATGGACGTCCGAGGCCGGCAGCGACTCGATCGATCATCGCGCTGCTGACCACGGTCTTGCCGATCGCGGCCTGCGCACTCCATTGCGGGCGATGCCGGAACAGGTAGTCGATCGCGACGCTGAGGTAGTGGTTGGTCGGCAGCAGGCCGGCGCTGGGCGTGACGATGCCGTGGCGGTCGTGGTCGGTGTCGCAGGCAAAGGCGATGTCGTAGCGGTCCTTCATGCCGATCAGGCGCCGCATCGCGTAGCTCGACGAGGGATCCATGCGGATCCGGCCGTCCCAGTCCAGCGTCATGAAGCCGAACTGCGGATCGACCTGTTCGCTGACGACGTCCAGATCGATCCTGTAGTGCTCGGCGATACGCGCCCAGTAATGCACGCCGGCCCCGCCCAGCGGATCGACCCCCAGGCGCAGGCCGGCGCTGCGGATCAGGTCGAAGTCGATCACGTTGCCCAGGTCGGCGACATAGGCTGCGAGGTAGTCGTGTTCGCGGATGGTCGAGGTGGCGCGCCCCGGCGCGCGACGCACGTCCTTCAGGCCGGTGGCCAGCAACTGGTTGGCGCGGTCCTGCACCCAG
>DATJBR010000244.1:0-7942 GCA_035515255.1 Lysobacter sp.
GTCGGCGGTTGGAACCTGGACGCACCGGAACTGTTCGAGTTTTTCCAGGCCGCCAGCGAACTGGGCGCGGCGATCCTCGTCCACCCCTGGGACATGATGGGCACCGAGAGCATGCCCAAGTACTGGCTGCCCTGGCTGGTCGGAATGCCGGCCGAGCAATCCCGCGCCGCCTGCTGCCTGATCTTCGGCGGCGTACTGGAGCGCCTGCCGAAGCTGAAAATCTGCCTTGCCCACGGCGGTGGCAGCTTCCCGTACACGATCGGCCGCATTGAGCACGGCTTCAACATGCGTCCCGACCTCGTCGCCACCGACAACCCGCGCAACCCGCGCGAGTACCTGAACCAGTTGTATTTCGACTCCTGGGTCGCCGATGACGCCGCCCTGCGCTACCTGCTCGACACGTGCGGCGTGGATCGGGTGATGCTGGGTACCGATTACCCCTTCCCGCTCGGCGAGCAGGCCCCGGGCTCCGGTATCGACTCATTGGGACTGGCGGATCCCCAGCAGGAGCGCCTGTACCACGGCACCGCGCTGGAATGGCTGGGATTGCCGAAGTCGCGCTTCGAATGAGTCAGCCACCGGTCGGCCGACGCACCCATCCCGCGCCCGTCAACACACGGGCTGCCTGAACCCTTTCCCGGAATCCGAGACCCCATGACCGAGCTTCATTCCATCGACCATGCCCGCGCGCTCGACGCCGCCGACCCGCTCCCGACCCTGCGCGGCGAGTTCCACATCCCGCAGCACGACGGTGGCGACCAGGCCTATTTCGTCGGCAACTCGCTGGGCCTGCAGCCGCGAGGCGTGCGTGCGCAGGTCGAGGACGTGCTCGAGAAGTGGTCGATGGAAGCGGTCGAAGGGCATTTCCGCGGTCACTCGCAATGGATGAACTATCACCAGCTGATGCGCGAGCCATTGGCGCGCATCGTCGGTGCGGAGCCGGAAGAAGTGGTCGCGATGAACTCGCTGACCGCCAACCTGCATTTCATGATGGTGAGCTTCTACCGGCCCACGGCCGAGCGGCCCGCGATCCTGGTCGAGGCCGGCGCGTTTCCAACCGATCGCTATGCGGTCGAATCGCAGATCGCCTTCCACGGCTTCGACCCGGCCACCGACCTGATCGAACTGGCGCCCGACCAACCCGGCGGTGTCTTTTCGATGGCGTCGATTGAACGCGCGATCGCCGAGCACGGCCATCGGCTGGCGCTGGTGCTGTGGCCGGGCGTGCAGTACCGCACCGGGCAGGCGTTCGACGTCGCCGAAATCACCCGCCTCAGTCACGCACAGGGCGCGATGTGTGGCGTCGACCTGGCCCATGCGGTCGGCAATACGGAATTGGCCCTGCACGACAGCGGCGTCGATTTCGCGGTGTGGTGCCACTACAAATACCTCAACAGCGGGCCCGGAGCCGTCGCCGGTTGCTTCGTGCACGAACGGCACGCGCGCAGCGACGTTCC
Organism: Lysobacter sp.; assembly: GCA_035515255.1. Taxonomy (GTDB): domain Bacteria; phylum Pseudomonadota; class Gammaproteobacteria; order Xanthomonadales; family Xanthomonadaceae; genus Novilysobacter. Next base: position 1,458 of record DATJBR010000244.1, read on the forward strand.
ACGTTTCGCCGGCTGGTGGGGCCATGACGCGGCTACCCGTTTCCAGATGGGGCCGCACTTCCAGCCCACGCCCGGCGCGGAGGGCTGGCAGCTGAGCAATCCGCCGATCCTCGGCCTCGCGCCGTTGCGTGCATCGCTGGACCTGTTCGACCGGGTCGGCATGAAAGCCCTGCGGGAAAAGTCCCTGCGCCTGACCGGCTACCTGGAATCGCTGATCAGCCAGCGGCTGGACGACATCCTGCAGGTGATGACACCGGCGGAGCCCGAACGCCGCGGATGCCAGCTGTCGATCCGCGTGCGCGGCGGACGCGATCAGGGCCGCAGCCTGTTCGAGCACCTCGCCGCCAACGGCGTGCTGGGCGACTGGCGCGAGCCCGATGTGATCCGCATTTCGCCCGCGCCGCTGTACAACACGCACGGGGACATCCTGCGGTTCGCCAACGGCGTGGATGCCTGGCGACAGGCGCGCTGACCGATGATTCCTGCGCTTCGCTATGCTCCGCGAGGTCGCCATCACCTCCCTTGTCCGACTCCGCCGCTCCGGCGCGGACCGACGACCCGAAAGGCAGAGTCCCCTTGACGCCCCATCCAGACAACACCGGCATCCACCCGTCCGTTTCCGGCAGGCACCTGACCATCATCGGTGCCGGTCTCGCGGGCGCACTGCTGGCCACTCTGCTCGCGCGGCGCGGCTGGCAGGTCGACGTGTACGAGAAGCGGGGCGACCTGCGTGAACTGGGCTACGAGCGCGGCCGCTCGATCAACCTCGCCCTGGCCGAACGCGGTCGCCATGCCCTGCGCCAGGCGGGTGCCGACGATGCGGTGATGGAACAGACGGTGATGATGCGCGGCCGCATGGTGCATTTCGCCGACGGGCATCTGGACCTGCAGCGCTACGGTCGCGACGACAGCGAGGTGATCTGGTCGGTGCACCGCGGCGAGCTCAATGAAGTACTGCTCAACATCGCCGAGCAGGCCGGCGCCCGCATCCATTTCCACCACCGCCTCGACAGCGTGGATTTCGACAACCGTATTGCGCGTTTTGGTGACGACCGCAACGACGAGGTGCGCGAGATCCGCTTCCAGACTCTGGTCGGCGCGGACGGTGCCGGTTCGTCCCTGCGCCAGGCGATGGCGAAAGTCGTCGAGCTGGGCGAACGCAGCGACTTCCTCGGCCATTCCTACAAGGAGCTGGAAATCCCGCCCGGGCCGGACGGCGGCTTCCGGATCGAGCCCAACGCGCTGCACATCTGGCCGCGTGGGCGCTACATGTGCATCGCGCTGCCCAACAGCGAGGGCACTTTCACAGTCACTCTGTTCCTGCCCAACCACGCCGTCCCGGTGCAGCCCGACGCGCCGGCGGTTCCCGGCTTCGACACCATCACCACCGGTGCCGAAGCGCGCGCATTTTTCGACCGCGACTTTCCCGACGCCTCGCGACTGATTCCCGAACTTGAGCATGACTTCGAGAACAACCCGACCGGGGTGCTGGGCACGCTGTACCTCGACCGCTGGCACCTCGACAGCCGCGCGGTGCTGATCGGCGATGCCGCGCACGCAATGGTGCCGTTCCACGGCCAGGGCATGAACTGTGCTTTCGAGGACTGCGTATCGCTGGCGCAGCACCTTGCCCGAACCGACGACCGCGCCGAGGCCTTCGCCGGCTTCCAGGCCGAACGCCAGCCCAACGCGCGCGCGATCCAGCACATGGCGCTGGAGAACTACCTGGAGATGCGCGACCGCGTCGATGACGACGACTACCTGCTGCAGCGCGAACTCGAACACCGGCTGGCCGAGCGCCATCCCACCCGGTTCGTGCCCCGCTACGCGATGGTCACCTTCCGCCATATGCCCTACGCGCTCGCGCTGGAACGCGGCAACCTGCAGCGCGAACTGCTGGTCGAGCTGACCCGCGGTCGCGAGAGCCTCGACGGTCTGGACTGGAACCTTGTCGATGCCGCGGTCGTCGCCCGCCTGCCACCGTTGCCGCCGGAAGACTGAATCGATGCCCGCGACGTTCCTGTTCTACGACCTGGAAACCTTCGGTGCCGACCCGCGCCGCACGCGCATCGCCCAGTTCGCCGCGATCCGCACCGATGCCGACCTCAATCCGGTCGACGACCCGATCAGCATCTTCGTCAAGCCCGCCGACGACCTGCTGCCCTCGCCGACCGCCACCATCATCACCGGCGTCAGCCCGCAACACGCCCTGCGCGAAGGCATGCGCGAGTGCGATGCACTGGCGCTGATCTTCGAGGAGATGTCGCGGCCGGAGACCTGCACGCTGGGTTACAACTCGCTGCGTTTCGATGACGAGTTCGTGCGCCATGGCTTCTTCCGCAATTTCTTCGACGCCTACGAACGCGAATGGCGCGGCGGCAATTCGCGCTGGGACCTGCTCGACGTGCTCCGCTTCGCCCATGCCCTGCGGCCGCAGGGACTGGTCTGGCCGCAGCGCGAGGACGGCGCCACCTCGTTCAAGCTGGAGCATCTGGCCGAGGCCAACCACGTGCGCGAGGGCGATGCCCACGAGGCGCTGTCCGACGTGCGCGCCCTGATCGGCCTGGCCCGCAAGCTCAAGACCGCGCAACCCAGGCTGTGGAATTACACGCTGCGCCTGCGCGACAAGCGCTACGCCGCCAGCCTGCTCGACGTGGTCGCGATGACCCCGGTGCTGAACGTCTCCCAGCGTTTCCCCGCCAGCCGCCTGTGCGCCGCGCCGGTGATTCCGCTGGCACGGCACCCGTATATCGACAGCCGGGTCCTGGTGTTCGACCTGGCCCAGGATCCGGAAAGCCTGCTCACCCTGGATGCCGATGCGATTGCCGCCCGGCTGTACGTGCGTGCCGCGGACCTGCCGGCGGGCGAAGAGCGCGTCGCGCTGAAGGAAATCCACCTCAACCGCAGCCCGGCGCTGTCGGCCTGGGACCATCTGCGCCCGGCCGACTTCGAGCGCCTGGGCATCGACCGCGAACTGGCCGAGCAGCGCGCCGCGCGCCTGCGTGACGCCGGGCCCGCACTGGTGGAAAAAGTCCGCGCCGTGTTCGGTCGCCAGCGCGAGCACGCGCCATCGGACGTGGATGCCAGCCTGTATGACGGCTTCATCGACGGCGGCGACAAACGCCTGTTCGCCGACGTCCGCAGCACCGCGCCGGAAGCCCTCGGCCAGCGCCGGTTCGACTTCCGCGATCCGCGCCTGCCCGAATTGCTGTTCCGCTACCGCGCCCGCAATTTCCCTGAACACCTCTCGCCGGAGGAGCGTCTGCGCTGGGACGACTACCGCCGCTCGCGCCTGCAGGCGGCATCGGAACTGTCGGAGTACAGCTTCGCGAGTTTCGATACGGAGTTGGCGGCCTTGCGCGAGCAGCACGCCGGCGATGCGGGCCGGTTGGCGTTGCTGGCCGAACTCGACCGATGGCGGCAGGACATCGAGCGCGATCTTTCACCGCCGCCCGCCGCGTGACGCCCCTCCCGTCATACCGAACCCGTTGACCACCGCCACTGCCTCGCCATGTCGACCTATTTCAGTCCTGCCACGTTCAAGTTCTTTCGCGGCCTGGCGCGCAACAACTCGCGCGACTGGTTCCATGCACACAAAGCCGAATACGAGGCACACGTCCGCGAACCGTTCCAGCGTCTGCTGACCGACCTGCAACCGGTCCTGGCCGAAGTCAGCCTGCACTACCGGGCCGAGCCGGCGAAGGTCGGTGGCTCCCTGTTCCGGATCCATCGCGACACCCGCTTCGCCAACGACAAGTCGCCGTACAAAACCTGGCAGGGCGCCAAGCTGTTTCATGAGCGCTTCCGCCAGGTCGAAGCGCCCTCATTCCACATCCACATCCGGCCCGGCCACTGTTTCGTCGGCAGCGGTCTGTGGCATCCGGAACCGGACACCCTGCGTCGCGTGCGCAACTTCATCCTCGACAACCCGGCCGGCTGGAAAGCCGCCGCGCACGCGCCGAAGTTCCGCAAGCGCTTTGCGCTGGACGACAGCGAGATGCTGATCCGGATGCCGCGCGGCTTCCCGGCCGAGTTCGAATTCGCCCGGGATCTGCGGCGCAAGAACTTCGTCGGTATGCGTGTGCTGGAGGACAGCGTGGTCACCGGTCCGGACCTGCTGGACACGCTCCAGGCCGACCTCGCCGGCCTGGCCGGCTTCACCGACTACCTGTGCGCGGCCGTCGATCTGGAGTTCTGATCGCAGCTATCGGCGTGCCCCACGCAACAAGGAGATCCGCCCATGAAGAAGTTGCTGACACTGTGCGTTCTGCTCGCCGCGCTGCTGGCGGGCTACCTCGTCGCCGGCCCCTACATCGCCTACAGCGCGATGCGCGACGCAGTGGAGACCCGCGACATGGCGAAGCTGCAGAAGCACGTCGACTTCCCCGTCCTGCGCGGAAACCTCAAGCTGCAGATCGACGATTACGTGCTGCGCCGCGCCGGACCCGACGCGCAGTCGAGCCTGCTCGGTGCGTTCGCCGTACGCGTTGCCAGCGGCATGGCCGGCGGCGTGGTGGACGCCATGGTCACGCCGGCGGGACTGGCGGCCCTGCTCGAAGGCCGCACCACCTGGCACCGGATCGGCGGCGACACCGGCGACGATCCCTACACACCCACGCCACCGGCCAATCCGTTGCGTGAGCCCAGCTACCGTTTCCAGTCGCCGTCGCGCTTTACCGCCACCGTCCATGGCGAAGACGGCGAGCCCGTCCAGTTCGTCCTGACCCGCGACGGCCTGCGCTGGAAACTGACCGATATCCGCTTGCCATCGACGCCGCCTACGACGCGCTGATCGCGCCGCAGGCTTCACGCGCAAGGCAAATCACGCGCTCTTGCGCAGTGCCGGCTCCTGCACTTCGCCGGAGTCGGCGAGGAAGGCTTCCAGCGAGTCGTCCATGGCCTGCATCCACGGCGTGTGGTGCGGCGGCGACAGGGTGCCGGTCATGGTCGAGCGGTAGCTCTTGTTGCGGTAGCCCAGGATGTCGGCCTGCTTGTCGCGGGTCCACTCCTTGAACAGCTCGCCCATGCCCTCGATGTCGAATTCGGGGTAGTCGGTCGGCCCGACCAGGTCACGGATGTAGGCCGCCTGGAAATCGATATGCGCCGAGGGATCGCCGGCTGCCTCCTCGCGCGCAACCCAGTGCGCGGCATCGGCCGCCATCGCGGCGGCATCGGGCAGCGCGATGCGGCCGAGGATCACATCGCGCGCATACCAGGCCTGCGCGTCGAACATGTTGAAGGTGTAGTACTGGTCCTGCATGCCCAGATAGATCAGCTTCGGGTTGTCGAGCCAGAACACGCCCTTGTACAGACCCTCCGGATACAGCCGGTTGCTGGTCCGCAGGGTCAGCTCGTCGGCCAGGAACGGGAAGTGGTGCTGGTAGCCGGTGCACAGCACGATCGCATCGACCTCGCGCTGGCTGCCGTCGACGAAGTGTGCGGTCCTGTCCTCGACCCGCAGCAGCAGCGGCACCTCGCGGAACGCTTCGGGCCAGTCGTATCCCATCGGCGCGCTGCGATAGCTGAAGGTCACCGATTTGGCGCCGTACTTGTAGCATTGCGTGCCGATGTCCTCGGCGGAATAACTGCTGCCGATCAGCAACAGGTCCTTGCCGGTGAACTCGCAGGCGTCGCGGAAGTCATGCGCATGCAGGACGCGACCGGGAAACTGTTCCAGCCCCTCGAAGTACGGCGTGTTGGGGGTGGAGAAATGCCCGGTCGCGACGATGACGTAGTCGAACTCCTCCGTGGACAATTCATCGGCCTTCATGTCGCGGACCGTCACCGTGAACTTGCCGGTTTCCCCGGAATACTCCACCCACTGCACGGCCGTATTGAAGCGGATGCAGCGGCGCAGGTCGCTCTTTTCGACCCGGCCCATGATGTAGTCGCGCAACACCGCACGCGGCGGATACGAGGCGATCGGCTTGCCGAAGTGCTCCTCGAAGCTGTAGTCGGCAAACTCCAGGCATTCCTTCGGGCCGTTCGACCACAGATAGCGGTACATGCTGCCGTGCACCGGCTCGCCATGCGCGCACAGCCCGGTGCGCCAGGTGTAGTTCCACATGCCACCCAGGTCGCTCTGCTTCTCGTAGCACACGATTTCCGGCAGTTCTGCCCCGGCCTTGCCGGCGGCTTCAAAGGCGCGCAATTGCGCCAGGCCGCTGGGGCCGGCGCCGAGGATGGCGATACGAATGGTCACGGATTACATCTCCTGTTGTCTGGGCGGCAATCTGCAATCTGCGAAGACAGCCGCTGTCCACGTCGCAAGGCATCAGCCGGACGAAGGACTGGATTGGCTGTAGATCGTCACGAAGACGACATCGTGCAGCCCACGGATTTGCCCGGCCCGGGAGGGGCCTGGCGCGGTGGCAGCAGCAGGATGGGACGACGGGCGCCGGACCGCCCGAGGCAAGGTCGCGGCCGATGTTCGCCTGCTTGGCGCTGCAAGGGCGCGCGTGCGAGGGCGTGCCCGGAGGAAGGCG
>DATJBR010000245.1:0-3593 GCA_035515255.1 Lysobacter sp.
GAGCATCGTGGTCATCTCGTCGGCGCGGTAGCAGTGGATGTGGACGAGGATGTCGCCGTTGATCGCGCCGGCCAGGGTGTCCAGTTTCAAGTCGCGCTTGCCGTTGCCGTTTTTGTCCTTGCTGCCGTTGCCGTCGGCGGACTGCCACCAGCCGCGCTTCTTCGACGCGTCGGTCTTGCCGCCGCTGTCCTGGCCGTTCTTCTTCAGGTACTCCGCCGCGTCGATGAAGGCGGCGCGGTAGCCGGCGACGTTGCCCATCCGCGTGGCCGGGCCGCCCTTCTCGCCGTAAACGCGTTTGGGGTTCTCGCCGCAGGCCATCTTCAGGCCCCACGGCGCGTCGGGGAATTTCATGCCCTGATAGCTGACCGCGGGCACGTTCTTCAGCGTCACGCCGCGGCCGCCGATCAGGTTGGCCGAGCCGGGCAGGATCTGCAGCGAGGTCACTCCGCCGGCGCGCGCGGCGTCGAAGCCGGGGTCCTGCGGCCACACCGAATGCTCGGCCCAGACCGCCGAGGTGACCGGCGAGGTCATCTCGTTGCCGTCGCTGTGCGAGCGGGTCCCCGGGCTGGGGTACACGCCCAGGTGCGAGTGGATGTCGATGATGCCGGGCGTGACCCACTTGCCGTTGCCGGCGACGCGCGTCGCACCGGCCGGCAGGCTCAAGCCCTGACCGACCTGGATGATGCGTCCGTCGGCCATCAGCACGTCGGCGCCATCCAGCCGCTCGCCGGTGCCGGTCAGTACGGTCGCGCCGTGGATCAGCACCGCCGGCGAGGCGATCCGCTCATAGGTGCTGGGGTAGGGATCGTGGGCGAACGACGAGGGTCGGTCGCCTTGGGCGTGGGCGGCGCCGGCGAGCACAAGCCCGAGCGCAGCCGCAAGCGCGGCAGTGTGTGGACGAAACATTGGTATTCCCCGGTTGGACGCGACGGCAGGTGGCCGGCCGCGTGGCAGTCTGTCCAGACCGTAGCCGTGTCCCGTGGCGCTGCCAACCCTGACGATGGTCATGCCTGGGGTGACCGCCGGCACGGAAATCGGGGCCCGGTCGCACCCCCTGCGATCCCGCCCCGGCACACTGCGTCCGACCGGAGGAATGCCACGATGGAACAAGCCCTGTACCTGCTGTTGGGCGCCGCGCTGACCTGGGCGTTCTATTTCGTCCAGCGCCGGATCGAGCGCCGCGACACGGTCGACACGATCGAGCGCAACCAGAAACTGCTGATGCTCAAGCAGGGGCTGGAAGGCGCGGGCACCAGCCTGGACGAGTTGCGCCGGTTCGAGCGCCGCCTGATCGGCAAGGCCGAGGCGGCGGCACGGATCGCCGACCGCTACGTCAGCCAGGCCGAGCAGGTCGCGCGCGAAAGCGATGAGCCGGTGCTGGACGAGGCAGCGATGAACCTGCGCGCGATCGACTCGTTCCAGCAGGTCGATGCCCACCTGGACCGGTTGGTATCGCGCCTGCGTGCGGCGCTGGATGGTGCCAGTCTGGCCGCGTTCGACGCGGTACATCTGGGCTGGCTCGGCTACCGCGAACGCTACGCCCGCTTCATCGCCGAGGCGTATTCCGGCGGCGCGATCCAGCCGTTGATCCACGCGGTCACCCTGGAAAGCATCACCGCCGCGTGGATCACCGAGCTGGAGACCCAGTTGGGCGATGGCGAAGATGACGAGGAAGAAGCGTAAGCGGAAGGCAAACCGTCGCCTGTGATCGCTTAATGGTTAGGGTAGCGATGTACCGGGAGGCTGACCGCACGAGGAAAACGGCGGCTGTGATGTTCGACTGGACTTCCTCCGATCGTAGGAGCGACGTGAGTCGCGAACGCGCAGAGTCGGCCACGGCGGCGCGTTTCCGAAGGTCTGGAAGTCTTCGAGGAGCGTTCTCGTCGCTCGTCACTCGCCGCAAGTGATTGTTCAACGAGTCGGTAGCGATGCACGGGTCGCGGCTGAAGCCGCTCCTACAATGGCGTTCCTCGCGATTGTCGCGGCCCAGGCATCTGTAGGAGCGGCTTCAGCCGCGAACGCACTGGATTCGCAGCGGTGATGTAGTCGCGTAGATCCCGGGGTCTATGCCTCGATGCATCGGCCCTGCACAGACTCCCTGCTACCGTCGGCATCCCGATTGGATATGAGGTGACGTGATGGATGCCGTTGCACGCGATGTCTTCGACTTCTGGCGGGAGGCGGGACCGGAACGCTGGTTCCAGGGCGGGCCCGATTTCGATGCCGAGTGCCGCGAGCGCCTGCTCGATGCGCACATGGCGGCCTCGCGCGGTGAACTGGAGCATTGGGGCGAATGGGCGGACAGCGCGATGGCGCTGGTGCTGCTGCTCGACCAGGTGCCGCGCAACGTGTTCCGTGGCAGCGCGCACGCCTACGCGACCGATCCGTTGGCCTGCGCGGTTGCCACGCGTGCGGTCGGCCACGGCTTCGATACCCGGGTCGATCCGGCAATGCGCCGGTTCTTCTATCTGCCGTTCACCCACAGCGAAAGCCCGATGGAGCAGCAGCGCTCGGTGGAACTGCACCGCACCATGCCGGGCGAGGAGCCCGACAAGTGGGCGTTGCACCATCAGGCGATCATCGAGCGTTTCGGCCGTTTTCCGCATCGCAACCGCGTGCTTGGCCGTGCCACCACGCCCGGCGAACAGGCGTGGCTGGACGAAGGCGGTTTCAGCGGTTGAGCGCTGTCAGCAAACGAACTGACGGCATGTCATCCCGCAACGCGGTGACCAAGCGCGGGGAGCGGACGGGAGTGCCGACCGCCCCTGTAATCGGGAAGTGACCAAGGCCTGATCCACTGGCCCCGTCGCAACAGGGCCGAGGGAGTAGATCCGAAAAACAGATCCGAAAAGTGCGCCGATCAGTAGGCGGGCACGCTCGGATCGACCTGCTGGCTCCAGGCTTCGATGCCGCCTTCCACGTTGAACAGCCGGGTGAAGCCCAGCTCGCGGAAGCGTTCGGCGGCTTGCGCGCTGCGGCCGCCGCGATGGCACAGGAACGCCAGCGCGGTGTCCTTCGGCAGGGCTTCCAGCTCGGTCAGTCCATTGTTGTCGAGGGTCTTGAAAGCAACCTTCACCGAGGCCTGTGCACGCTCGTCGGCCGGGCGGACATCCACCAGCGTCACCTCGCCGGCGGCGACCTTCGCGGCGGCATCGCTGGCGGTGAGGCTGGCCACCTTCGGCGGCGCGTTGGGGTTGTCGATGACCAGTCCGCGGCCGCGGGCGTCGTCGGCCCAGTCGATCGTCAACCCGCGTGCGCGCTGGGCGCTGGCCAGGTCGAACTGCACCCGCAGGCCTTCCGCCTCGCTGGCGATCGCGGCGGGGTCCACCGGCGCCAGCTGCAGCTTGGCGTTGAAGCGCGGGTCGATCTCGACCTGCAGCGCGTAGCCCGCGCCGGCATTGGCGACCGCGTCGCCGAGCATCTTCGCCGCGGCCGGGGTGATGGTGATCTGCGGCGGGGTGCGGTCGGGGGCGGGCACGCCCAGTGCGGTGTACAGCTCGCCGGAGTTGGCGATCTGCTCGATGATGTCGCTGCCGCCGATCAGCTCGCCGCCGATGTACAGCTGCGGGATCGTCGGCCACTGGCCGTACACC
>DATJBR010000246.1:0-4244 GCA_035515255.1 Lysobacter sp.
AAGCGACGCAGACTGCCGAACCCGGCCGCCATCGCGACCTCGGTGATCGGTAATGTGGTTTCGGTCAGCAGCTGCTTGGCGAACAGCAACCGGCGGGTGCTGTGCACACCCAGCGGGGCGGCACCGAGGCGGTCGACGAACTGCCGCCGCAACTGGCGCACGCCCAACCCGACACGCGTCGCCAGGCCCGCCACCGGCGCATCGGCCAGTGCGCCCTGTTCGATCAGCTTGAGCGCGCGGGCGAGCGTCGCATCGCCCCGGTTGCCATCGCCGTCACCGGGCGACAGCTCCGGCCGGCACCGCAGGCAGGGCCGGAAACCGGCCGATTCCGCCGCCGCGGCATTGCGGTAATAGCTGACGTTCTCCCGTTTCGGCACCGGTGCCGGGCACACCGGCCGGCAATAGATTCCGGTGCTGCTGACGGCGGTGAAGAACAACCCGTCGAAGCGTGCATCCCGGCTCAACCGCGCCTGCTCGCACAGCCGCGGATCGGGCATCAGCAGCGCATCCGCCGGGAGAGCGGTGTCTGTGGCGACAAGGGCAGTGGGCGAGGACATGGGTGCAGGCTAGCACCGGAATTGACCGCAGACTCGCCGGATTCGGACATCAATGTGAAGCACCCCGGCAGGTGGTTCCGGTCAGGATTTGTCCTGCTGGACTTCCTTCGGTCGTAGGAGCGGCTTCAGCCGCGACCTGTACATTCCATCCCGCCGCCGAAATCGACGCACGTTTGTCGCCCGAATGATGGAGCGTTCAAGGTGGTTGAGTTGCCTGCGCGTTCGCGGCTGAAGCCGCTCCTACAAAAGCTGGGATTTGTCGGCGGCGGGCAGGTGGTTCCGTGCCAGCAGGCTGCTGCCCTGTGCCCGACGGGACGTCCTTCGGTCGTAGGGCGTTCAGTCGCGACCTGTATCTGCCATCCCGTCACGGGAATCCGCCACCCAACCGCGCCGCCTTATCTCGCTGCCGGAGCGCCCACCTTCAATGTGCTCATCGCGTCGTCATCGCCGTCATTCGCCGCCGGTTCCAGGCCGATCAGCTTCATCAGCAGCGGGTACACGTCGACGTTGTCGAACGCGGGCACCGTGGCGTGCTCGCGGAACGCGGGACCGCGGGCGAGGAAGATCGCGCGCATCGACGGCAGTGCCGGGTCGAAGCCGTGGGAGCCGCGGTTCGCGGTGGTCGAACGTGATGCGACCCAATCCGCGCGCACCGCATCCCAGCCTTCGTGCATCTGGCACACGATCGGTGGAATCCGCGCATGGCTGCCGTAATGCCAGCGCTCGGGCAGTTCGCCCTTGCGCCAGCAGTCGTAGCGCTCGTGCGCGCCCAGTAGTTGCGCTTCGGCGGCCCGGGTACGTCCCGGCTTCGGTGCGAATCCGACCGACTGGCCGGCTGTCACCATCTTCGCGTCCGCGGGATCGACCATGTCCTCTATCACCACGTAATGGCCCGGAGCCACGGTCGCCATGCCGTGATCCGACACCACCACGAGGTTGATCTGCGAGGCCAGCCCGCGCGCGTCCAGGCCATCGAGCAGCCGGCCGACCGCCGCATCGACCTCGCGGATCGCGGCATGTGCTTCCGGCGAATCCGGGCCGTGGGTGTGACTGGCCGTGTCCAGCACCTCGAAGTACAGCGTGGCGAAACGCGGCCGGGTCATGGCCGGTTCGCCCAGCCAGCCCAGCACGGTGTCGACGCGCGCATCGGCCGGCATCCCGGTGTCGAACGGCAGCCAGCGGGTCGCCTGCACGCCGGTGATCGGCGCTTCGGTGCCCGGCCAGAACAGGGTCGCGGCCGGCAGCCCGGCGTTCTCGACGCTCACCCACACCGGCAGGCCGTCATCCCACCAGCGCCCATTGCTGACGGCTTCGCGCTTGCTCAGGCTGAAGCTGCCCAACTCGGTGTCCCGCATCGAGTTGTGGACGATGCCGTGATGGTCCGGACGCAGGCCGGTGACGATGGAGTAATGGTTCGGGAAGGTCAGGCTGGGGAAGGACGGGTTCATCCATTCCGCCTGCACGCCTTCGACGGTGAGCCGTGCCAGATTCGGGGTGATGCCCAGATCCAGGTAGTCGGCGCGGAATCCGTCGATCGAAACCAGCAGCACGGGCGGCGTGGTCGCGGTGTCGGCTGCCGCAGGAGAGGATGGGATGGTGTCCGTGGCCGGCAGTGAGGTGCAGGCGGCAAGGGACAGCGTGAGGAAAGCGAGCAGGGCGGTCGTGGCCGCGGATTTGAGTGAATGCATCGGGCCATCCTAATGGCTGGATGTTGCAGGCGGAATGGTGCGCAGCCTGAAAGCGTTGTGAATGCTGGACTCCGCCTGCCCGCCGGTAGCGATGCACGCGCGTATGGTGGATTTTCAGATCACAACCTGTTGGAGACAACGCCATGAAAACCTTCTTGTTGGGCCTGTTGGTGGCCATGCCGATGCTGGCCGTGCAAGCCGCCGAACCCGTACCAACCCAGGACGCCCCAGTCACGACCACGCAGGCGCAGACCGACCAGCGCACCGTCAACCAGAGTGACGCCCGCGCCGATACCGACGCCCGTCGCAACTGCATGCGTTACACCGGCAGCCGTATCACCCAGAACCGCAGCGAGCGCGCCGACCGGGCCATGCGCAAGGACAAGGACGCCGTCGTGGATCGGGTCGATGAACTGGACCGCGACGGTTGCGTCAGCGCCAGTGGCCGCGTCTACAGCCGCTCGGATCTGGAGCGCACCGGTGAGGTGGATATCGCCGACGCCTTGCGCAAGCTGGACCCCGCGATCCACTGATCCACGGGTTCCGCAGTAGCGAGGTCCGAGGTCATTGCGACCATCGTCATTGCGACCATCGCCATTTCGACCAACGCCCGGCCCCCCGCCGGGCGTTCCTGTTTCTGGGCCGGTGCCCCCGGGCCGGCACCTCGGACGCGGTGCGATAATCGAGACTTTCCCGTTCCTGTGCAGGAAGTCGCCATGTCCGCCCCCGCCACTCATACCCGTGTCGATCCCAGCCGCGTCATCCGTTCCCCGCGTGGCAACCAGCTCACCTGCAAATCATGGCTGACCGAAGCGCCGTTCCGGATGCTGCAGAACAACCTGGATGCCGAGGTGGCCGAGGATCCGACCGGGCTGGTGGTCTACGGCGGCATCGGCCGCGCCGCGCGCGACTGGGAAAGTTACGACGCGATCATCAAATCGCTGACGCAGCTGTCCGACGACGAGACCCTGCTGGTGCAATCCGGCAAGCCGGTCGGCATCTTCCGCACCCACGCCGACGCCCCGCGCGTGTTGATCGCCAACTCCAACCTCGTGCCGCACTGGGCCAACTGGGAGCACTTCAACGAACTCGATAGGAAGGGCCTGATGATGTACGGCCAGATGACCGCCGGCAGCTGGATCTACATCGGCAGCCAGGGCATCGTCCAGGGCACCTACGAGACCTTCGTGGAGCTGGGCCGGCAGCATTACGGCGGCAGCCTCAAGGGCCGCTGGATCCTCACCGCCGGGCTGGGCGGCATGGGCGGCGCGCAACCGCTGGCCGCCAGTCTCGCCGGCGCGTGCAGCCTCAACATCGAATGCCAGCAGAGCCGCATCGACATGCGCCTGCGCACCCGTTACGTCGACGAGCAGGCGACCGACCTCGACGACGCCCTGGCCCGCATCGACAAATACACCAGGGCCGGCGAAGCCAAGTCCATCGCACTGCTCGGCAACGCCGCAGTGATCCTGCCCGAGCTGGTCCGCCGCGGCGTCCGCCCCGACGCCGTCACCGACCAGACCAGCGCCCACGACCCCGTGCACGGCTACCTGCCGATCGGCCTGACCGTGGCCGAATGGCTGGAAGGCCAGCAGGACAATCCCACCCGGATCCGCGACGCCGCGATGCACTCCATGCGCAAGCACGTCGAAGCGATGCTCGCCTTCCACGCCCGGGGCATCCCGACCTTCGACTACGGCAACAACATCCGCCAGATGGCGTTCGACGACGGTTGCAAGAACGCGTTCGACTTCCCCGGCTTCGTCCCCGCACGTGCGCCCGCTGTTCTGCAAGGGCATCGGCCCGTTCCGCTGGGTCGCGCTGAGCGGTGATCCCGAGGACATCTACAAGACCGACGCCAAGGTCAAGGAACTGATCCCCGACGACGCCCATCTGCACAATTGGCTGGACATGGCCCGCGACCGGATCGCCTTCCAGGGCCTGCCCGCGCGCATCTGCTGGGTCGGCCTGGGCCTGCGCGACAAGCTCGGCCTGGCGT
>DATJBR010000247.1:0-3936 GCA_035515255.1 Lysobacter sp.
GGCAGCGGATAGATCGGCACGTCGCCGCTGCTGCAGTCCTCGATCGCCTTGGTGCAGGCCAGCGTGTTGGTGCCATCGATGTTCATCGCGCACGAACCGCAGATGCCCTCGCGGCAGGACCGACGAAAGGTCAGGGTCGGGTCGATCTCGTTCTTGATCTTGATCAGCGCGTCCAGAACCATCGGGCCGCAGCTCGCCATGTCCACCTCATAGGTGTCCACACGCGGGTTCAGGCCGTCGTCGGGGTTCCAGCGATAGACCCGGAAGGTGCGCGGCTGTTTCGCGCCCGGCGAGTCGAAATGCCGGCCTTTCTGGATCTGCGAGTTTTTGGGAAGCGCGAATTCGGCCATTGCTGCACCAGTTCCGTATCAAGGGCGTCCCGCTCCTCTCGGAAACGGGCACGCCGGGAAAAACCAGACATCTCCGGACGTCCGCATTGCGACGTCCTTGTGAGCCAACGTGTCGAGCGAGCCAACGTGCCGGTCAGTACACCCGCTTCTTCGGCGGAACCACGTCCACCTCATCGGTCAGCGTGTACATATGCACCGGGCGGTAATCGATCTGGGTGTTGCCCTTGTCATCGACCCAGCACAGCGAATGCTTGTGCCAGTTGACGTCGTCGCGCTCCGGGAAGTCATCGCGGGCGTGGGCACCACGCGATTCGGTACGGTTCTCGGCACAGACAATCGTCGCCAGCGCCTGACCCAGCAGGTTGGACAGCTCGAAGGTCTCGACCAGATCCGAGTTCCAGATCAGCGAGCGATCGCTGACCTTGACGTCGTCGAACGATTCGCGGATCTCGCGGATCCGTTTGACGCCATCGGCCAGCGTTTCCTCGGTACGGAACACCGCAGCGTCGGCCTGCATGGCGCGCTGCATCTGATCGCGGATGACCGCGGTCGGCGTGCCGCCGTTGGCATTGCGCAGCTTGTCCAGATGCGCCAGCGACGCGTCGCAGGCATCGGCCGGCAGGTCCGGATGTGCAGCACCGGGCGTGAGCGTCTCGGCGCAGCGATTGGCCACTGCGCGGCCGAACACCACCAGATCGAGCAGGGAGTTGGAACCCAGCCGGTTGGCACCGTGGACGGACACGCAGGCAGCCTCGCCGATCGCGTACAGGCCCGGCACGACCGCATCGGGATTGCCGTCCTTCAGCTGCACCACTTCGCCGTGGTAGTTGGTCGGCACGCCGCCCATGTTGTAGTGGACGGTCGGGATCACCGGAATCGGCTGCTTCTCGACATCGACGTTGGCGAAGATGCGCGCGGACTCGGCGATGCCGGGCAGCTTCTCGTGGATCACTTCCGGACCCAGATGGGTCAGGTCGAGCAGCATGTGGTCCTTGTGCTCGCCGACGCCGCGACCCTCGCGGATCTCCATCGTCATCGCACGGCTGACCACGTCGCGCGAGGCCAGATCCTTGGCGGACGGCGCGTAGCGCTCCATGAAGCGCTCGCCATTGGCGTTGCGCAGGATGCCGCCTTCGCCCCGGACGCCTTCGGTGATCAGGCAGCCGGCACCGTAGATACCGGTCGGGTGGAACTGCACGAACTCCATGTCCTGCAATGCCAGCCCGGCACGCAGCGCCATGCCGTTGCCGTCGCCGGTGCAGGTATGCGCGGAAGTTGCCGAGAAGTAAGCGCGGCCGTAACCGCCGGTCGCCAGCACCGTGCCCTGGGCGCGGAACAGGTGCAGCGTGCCTTCAGCCATGTCGAGCGCGAGCACACCGCGGCAGACGCCCTCGGCGTCCATGATCAGGTCGAGCGCGAAGTACTCGATGAAGAATTCGGCGTGGTGCGCCAGCGACTGCTGGTACAGCGTGTGCAGGATCGCGTGGCCGGTGCGGTCGGCGGCGGCACAGGTGCGCTGCGCTGCCGGGCCCTCACCGTACTTGGTGGTCATGCCGCCAAACGGACGCTGGTAGATCTTGCCTTCCGGGGTGCGCGAGAACGGTACGCCCTGATGCTCCAGCTCGATGATCGCCGGGATCGCCTCGCGGCACATGTACTCGATCGCGTCCTGGTCGCCCAGCCAGTCCGAGCCCTTGACGGTGTCGTAGAAGTGGTAGCGCCAGTCGTCCTCGCCCATGTTGCCCAGCGCGGCGGCGACGCCACCCTGCGCGGCAACGGTGTGCGAACGGGTCGGGAATACCTTGGTGATGCAGGCCGTCTTCAAACCCTTCTGGGCAAGACCGAAGGTGGCGCGCAGACCGGCACCGCCCGCCCCCACCACGACCATGTCGAATTTGTGTTCCTGGATCTTGTAAGCCTGCACGTCAGCCCCCGAGCGCAATGCGAATGACCGCGAACACGCTGGCAAGTGCCGCGAGGACGCAGATGAAGATGACCGCAAGCTGCGAGGTGACCGCCAGCCATGGGGTGTGCACGTAATCCTCGATCACCACCTGCATGCCAAGCTTGGCGTGCCAGAACGAGGCGATCAGGAACGCGATCAGCAGCACCGCGTTGAACGGCGCGGCCACGCTGGCGCGAACGCTGGCGTAGTCGCTGCCGACCAGCGACAGCAGCAGAAAGACCACGTAGATCGACAGGAACACCAGCGCGACCGCCGTGATCCGCTGGACGATGTAGTGCCCGGTACCGTCCTTCGCCGAGCCCAGGCCACGCGCCCGCTTGAGCGGATTGCGCAGGTAGCCCTGCGGATTGTTGCTGCTCATGCGCCACCCCACTGTTGCATCGCCGCGAACCAGATCAGCGCGGTGAGCACCAGGCTGACGATGATCGTGGTCCAGCTGTTGCGAACGAAATCCTTGATCCGGAATGCCCAGCCCGCGTCCTGGATCAGATGGCGGATGCCGTTGACCAGGTGATAGGCCAGCGCCCAGCTCCAGCCGAACAGGATCACGAAGCCCGGTACGGAACGGATGCAGCTGCTGAAGTCCGACCACTGCTCTGGGCCGGCGGCAAGCGCGACCAGTCCCCAGACGAACAACAGGCTGCCGACGGCAAGCACGATGCCGCTGGCACGATGCAGGATCGAGGTCACCATCTGGACTTGCCAGCGGTACACCTGGATGTGCGGGGATATGGGACGTTGGCTGGCCATGGGCAAACGGCGCTCTCTGGGCTGGGCGGCAGGGCCGCGTGGCGAAAATCCGGCGTCCGGGGACGAGGGTCTGTGTGATGCGGAACGTCTAGTGTGCGACGTCAGAAATCGATGCAGCGGCCGTTCTTCTCCCAGTCGCCGTAGCGCGTGGGATCGGGCCCGTCACGGCCTCCGTACTCGGGCAGCGGCAATGGCGCTTCGATCGTTTCCGGAGCCGATGCAACGGGTGTCTCGAAGGACACCTCGGAATCGGTCTCGGAAGGGGTTTGGCCTATCATCACGGGGCCCAAGCTTAGTTCCCGCCCCTATGTCTGACAAGTCGCAACCCGCTACTGGCCCGTTTTTTGCGTTGCCCGGCCACCGTGTCCTGGCCTTCCAGGGACGCGATGCCATCGCGTTCGCCCAGGCCCAATTCATGAACGATGTCGGCGCGCTCGATGCCGGGCAGTGGCAGTGGAATGGCTGGCTGACGCCGAAGGGCCGCGTGATCGCGCTCTTCGCGCTGCTCAGGCGGGATGAGGAAACCCTGTGGCTGCTGCTGCCCGATGCGGATCCCGAAACGCTCGCCGCCCGGCTGCGCGGGTTCCTGTTCCGCAGCAAGGTGACAATCGCCGTTCGCGATGACCTGCAGGCCAGCGGGCAGTTCGTGCACCCCGTGAATGCCGCGGACAATGCTGCTGGCAATCCCGTGAGCAATCGGATCACGCTCACCACCGACGGCGCGGCCGAACTGGACATGGGCAGCGAGGCCGCACCGCGCCAGCTGCGTATCTCCCCTGCGACGGATGCCGATGTCGACGAAGCCGCCGCTTCACGGTGGCGGCTGGCCGACCTCGAACACGGCCTGCCGCGGCTGGATGCATCGCAGGT
>DATJBR010000248.1:0-2692 GCA_035515255.1 Lysobacter sp.
CCCGGCTCATCGCGGTATCCGCGGAACTGCCCGCGCACGACGTGCTTCAGGTCGAGCGGCCGGATGGCGCGGAACAGGCGCAGCTTCTCGGCGCGCAGCGAGTCGGGATCACTGCCGGCCGGTGCATCCATTGCCAGCAAGGCGATGACCTGCAGCAGGTGGTTCTGCACCACGTCGCGGATTGCGCCGACTTCCTCGTAGAAGCTGCCACGGCCCTGCACGCCGAAGCTCTCGGCCATGGTGATCTGCACGCTGGCGACGTAGGTGCGGCTCCAGACCGGCTCCAGGAAGGTGTTGGCGAAGCGGAAATACAGCAGGTTGCGTACCGCCTCTTTGCCCAGGTAGTGGTCGATGCGGAACACCGCGGATTCGGGAAACACCTGATGCAGTGTGTGGTTGAGCGCCTGCGCGGAAGCCAGGTCGCGACCGAACGGCTTTTCGACGATCACCCTGGCGCCGCTGTTGCAGCCCGACATCGCCAGCCCCCGCACCACGGTGCCGAACATGCTCGGCGGAATCGCCAGGTAGTGGATCGGCCGCGACGCACCCTCCAATGCCTGCTTCAGGCGGTCGTAGGTGGCGGGGTCGCTGTAGTCGCCATCGATGTACTGCAGCTGCGCGGACAACCGCGCGAAGGCGTCCGCATCCACGCCACCGTTGTCGCGCAGGCTGTCGTGGGCGCGCTCGCGCAATTTATCCAGCGACCAGCCGCCACGCGACATGCCGATCAGCGGCATGTCCAGCTCGCCGCGTTGGATCATCCCCTGCAGCGCCGGAAAGATCTTCTTGTAGGCCAGGTCTCCGGTCGCGCCAAAGAACACGAAAGCATCCGAACTCGGTGTCGCCATCTGCGCTCGTCTCCGGTCATCAGGGTGCCCGACAGTGTGCCGGCGGATGCGTGATGAAACCCAGACGATGGCGCGGCTACGCGGTGACCATCAAGCTTCCGCCTGCCCGGTGCAGTCGGCGAACAGATCCTGCCGCGGGTCATAGACGTCCGTCCGGACCTGCATCAATCCCAATACCGAACTGAACAGATTGTCGTGGCTGGCAGGCCTGGCGATTTGCTGCTGCATGCAGCGGAGATCGATGCCGCGGTCGGCCACCAGTCCGGGCGACAGCCACATCACCATCGGCACCTTGAGCTGGGTCGCCGGGGCGACCTGATACGGCACACCGTGCAGGTAGAGGTTGTGCTCACCCAGCGACTCGCCGTGGTCGGAGAGGTAGATCATCGCGGTATCGCGCCCGGTATCGCTGGCCAGCAGGTCGATGAGCCCGGCGAGGAAATGGTCCGTGTACGTGATCGCGTTGTCGTACGCGTTGACGATCTCGGCCTGGCTGCAATTGCCCAACTGCGGCGTTTCGCAGGTCGGGATGAATCGCCGGAACTGCGCCGGGTAGCGCCGGTAATAGCTGGGGCCGTGATTGCCCAGTTGATGCAGCACCAAGACCTGGTCGCGTTCGTCCAGATCGATTTTCTGCTGCAGCTCGTGCAGCAGCACCTCATCCAGGCAGCCCTCGCCATCGCAGAGTTCCGGCACACGGGCTGCGGCGACGGACTCGAACGGCAAGCCCTCGCACACGCCTTTGCACCCGCCCTGGTTGTCGCGCCAGAACGTCGCGATGCCGGCATGGTCGAGGACGTTGAGCAGCGACTGGGAGTGCTTGATCGCCTGCTTGTCGTAACTGCGTCGGCCTTGCGCGGAGAACATGCACGGCAGCGAAACCTCGGTGCTCGAACCGCAGGCGGTCACATCGGGGAAGTTCAGCACGTCCCGTCGGGCCAGCTCCGGCGTGGTCTGACGCGAATACCCGTTGAGACCCCAGTTCTGCGCACGCACGGTCTCGCCCACGACGATGACCAGCAGGCGCGGTTTGCCTGCACTCCGACCCACTACCTGCGCATCGGCGCCTACCGGTAACCGTGCCTGACTCGCACCCTTGCCGTCAGCGCCCGCCACACGGGCCAGCGAGGCCAGGTAATTGCCCGGCGTGATCAGGTGCCGGAGCTCGGTGTGGTTGCGCATCAGCGACGAGATGTCCTGGAACGAGACCAGCAAAGCGCCGGCCGTCACCACGGCTGCGACCAGCATCGTTGCCAGCCGGCGCAGCAATGCACGGCCCGGCGTCCGACGTTGCAGGCGCACGCGCCACACCAGCGCGATCGGAATGGCCGCATACAGCAGCAGCGGCGTCATCAGGCCGCGCGTCAGCAACTCCGCCGATTCCCGGGCATCGGTGTGCAGCACGTTGCGGATCATGTCCGGATCCAGATATACCGTGTACTGGTTCATGTAGTACACGGCGAATGCGGTAGCCAGCAGCAGCGCCGTCAACAACGGCCTGACCGTCCAGCGATTGAGCACCGCGCACAACAGCAGCATGTTCAATCCGGTCATGGCGACGAACAGCGAAGCCGCCGTCGCCTCCTGCAATCCGCCGGTCTCGGCGTAGGCGCGCCAGAACGCGCCGTTGCAGGCCACGGAGAAAAACACGCTGACCAGCAGGGCAAGCAGTTCCATGCTGATCTGTGGCCGCAACGCGGGCCAGGTACGCAGCCGCGTCAGCGGCAGGCTGACCGCGCTCATCGCGCCGTCCTGAACATCAGCACATACCCGGCCAACGCCACCAGCCAACAGGTCATCAAGGACCACAGGTCGTGCGACAGGAAATGCGCGCCGCGCAGTTG
>DATJBR010000249.1:0-1634 GCA_035515255.1 Lysobacter sp.
GCGTCCGCGCTGCTGCGAGTGCCAGTGCTCATCGGCAACCCAGCGCGCGGCCTTGGCGCTGAACAGGATCGTCGCCCAGCCCTTCGGCGTGCCGGAAAAAATGCCGTAGCTGGACGCCAGCTGGCGGTCGAGCTCCTCGTCTGGCACATCGCGCGCGACCTCGTCCAGCGCGCGCGCGGCGGTGATGCGGTCGACCGCGAAACTGCGCAGTGCCTCGCGATCGTGGTCCCAGGCATCCAGATACCAGTTGTCGCGGTAATGGGTCAGCCGCTGCGGCGAGACCGTGCGCCGGGTGTGCTGGTCGGTGGAGCGCGCGCGGTATTCGAACGTGAGCTGCCGACGATCCAGCACCGCGGTGGCGACATGCCGGAACGCGGTCTCGTCGAGCCGGCGCGTGCGATGGGCGACCACCCGCACCCGTTCGACCGGCACCCGGCGGCCGCCGGCATGGTCGTCGAGCAACTTCTCGATGCGGTGCTGCAGCGGTGCCAGCGCGTTCGACAGCACCCCGCCGCCGCTGTGCTTCATCACCTGCTGGGCGGCGAGCAACGAGTGCAACTCGTCCGAGCTCAACCACAAGCCCGGCAGCTCGAAACGATCATTTTCCTCAGGGTCGTAGCGGAACCCACCCTCGCCGCTGCCCGTCACCGGCGCCATCAACTGGTCGCGCAGATAGGCCACGTCGCGGTACACCGTCGCGCGCGAGCACTCCAGCTCGTCCTGCAAGCGCTGCAGCGTGACCGGATAGCGCGCACCGGAGAGGATCCGATGCAGGGCGTGGATGCGTTCGATGCGTTCCATGGCGGGCACACGTAATGAGGGAGGGACGGCCGGCACGTCGATCCGTGGCGCCGGCATCGCGGCCAAGCATCGCATCGGGTCTGGAGCGCCGCCACTGTCGCGGCGTCGGGTTACCCCAGCTGAATGGGGGATTTGGGGGCGCCCGCATTCATTGGCATACTTGCCGACCTTGCCTCCACCCTCGGGACGACCATGCTTGGCACCCTGGGGCTGGTCCTGCTCACCAGCCCGTTCGTTACCTTGCCGATGCCCGCCGTCGATGGCGACCCGGCGCTGATGACGCTCGGCAGCGATCCCGCGCAGCTGCGGCTGTTTTGCTATTCCACCCGCTGCGGCGACGAGGAATGGCAGCGCAACTCGCCGGTGGCCTCTCATCTGGCGTTCGACGCAAAACCCCGCACGCGCCCGGCATTGCCCGGCAGCCAGCCGTGGATCGGACTGCGCGCACCCGCACGCCCGCGCGATGCGACCGCCAGCTATTCCAACAATTGGCGCATCGGCACCCGTTACCACCTGCAAGCGCTGCGCGACGGGCCGACCCGGCTGGGCGTGCAGGTCGGCGCGGGCTACCGCCTGGCGCCGCTGTATGACGACGGCATCGGCCGCCCGGGCGCGGTGCTGCGTGGCGAGCTGGACTTCGGCCACCAGATCAGCGACCGGGCAAAATGGAACCAGCGCATCCAGTTCGAGACCGGCCAGGGCACCACGTTCGTCAAGCAGTCGTTCGGCCTGGACGTCACCCTGTGGCCCTCGTGGACGCTGGAAACCGACTTCGAGATACGTCACAACGAAACCGGCCGCACCGGCACCGAATCGGCGGAATCGTCATTGCA
>DATJBR010000250.1:0-9137 GCA_035515255.1 Lysobacter sp.
GCTGCAAAAAAAGCGACCGCGAAGAAGGCGTCTCCAACGAACAAACCGGCTGCTTCCGCTGCGGTGAGAAAAGCGGTCCCCACAACGCGCTCCGCGGTAACAAAACGCCCCACGAAGGCACGCTGACATGGACGAATCCCCGATGTTCCCCACTGGCCCCCTGAACTTCACCGCCGATGCGCTGGCGCAGGAAGCGGTGCAGGCGCAGGCGAAGCTGCGCGCCGGTCTGGATACCCTGCGCGAGGTCGGCAACATCGACTACGGCGCAACCGCCAAGGAGGAAGTGTGGCGCGACGGCAAGGTCGTGCTGTACCGCTACCGCGGAGCCACGCTGGAAAACGGCCGCGCGCCGACGGCCAAGGTGCCGCTGCTGATCGCCTATGCGCTGGTCAACCGGCCCTACATGGTCGACCTGCAGCCGGACAAATCCATCGTGCGCGGGCTGCTGGCGCGTGGTGAGGACGTGTACATCCTCGATTGGGGCTACCCGGACCGCTCCGACCGCTTCCTCGAACTGGAGGATTACATCCAGCGCTACCTCGGTGGCGCGGTCGACCACATCCGCAAGGCCCACCATCTGGACGCGATCAACCTGCTCGGCATCTGCCAGGGCGGTGCGTTCTCGCTGTGCTATGCCGCGCTCAATCCCGGCAAGGTGCGCAACCTTGTGACCATGGTCACGCCGGTCGACTTCCATACCGGCGACAACATGCTGGCCAACTGGGTGCGCGGGATCGACGTCGATGCAATGGTCGATGCGCTCGGCAACATCCCGGCCGACATGATGAATTTCACCTACCTGACGCTGAAGCCGTGGCGGTTGTTCGTGCAGAAGTATGTGGGCCTGGTCGACATCCTCGATGACCGGCTGGCGCTGGAGGATTTCCTGCGCATGGAAAACTGGATCTTCGACTCGCCCGATCAGGCCGGCGAAGCGTTCCGCCAGTTCGCCAAGCAGTTCTATCAGGCCAACGGCTTCCTCAACGGCAGCATCCGCATCGGCGAACGCAACGTCGATCTGGGCCACGTCGACATGCCGGTGTTGAACGTGTTCGCCGAGCACGACCATCTGGTGCCGCCGGCCTCGTCAAAAGCGCTGGGCGGGCTGGTCGGCAGCGACGATTACAGCGAACTGTCGTTCCGTGGCGGCCACATCGGCATCTACGTCTCCAGCCGCGCACAGCGCGAAGTGCCGCAGGCGATCCACGACTGGTTGGCGCAGCGCTCCCGCTAGGTCAGCCATCACGCGTTGCTATCACTGCCGCGCGCTAGACTCGCGGGCGCTGCCCCCGTCGCTTACATCGATACCAAGCATGGACCCTTCACCGCGCCCGTTTACCCGCTCCCGCGACGACCGCATCATCGCCGGCGTCCTGGGCGGTATCGCGCAACGGTTCGGCTGGAGTTCGACCCTGCTGCGGGTGCTGTTCGTCCTGGTATCCATCGCCTCCGCGGCCTTTCCCGGCATCCTGGTCTACCTGATCCTGTGGCTGCTGATGCCGGAAGAAAACACCTGAGCCGGTCGTACCTGGGTTGTCTCGCGGGACAACTCGTCGGCATGGCCTGGACCTCTCCCAACACGCTCATCGGCTTGCTGGCCGGTATGGCCGGCCTGCCATTCGGCGCGCACGTGCATTGGCGGCGCGAGTATCCGGCACTGGTCTTTCATGGCTGGCCCTGGGGCCCCGGCGGCGCGTTGACCCTGGGCAACGTGATCATCCACACCGGCGAAGATCTGGATGTTCACTGCCTGACCTACGCCCATCGCGCTGGCCGGTGCGTCGATCCGCCGGTGCGCCTGGGCGATCACGAACGCGCCCACGTCTATCAGTACATGGCGCTCGGGCCGCTGTTCCTGCCGCTGTATCTGCTGTGCGGCGGGGTGAGCGTGCGCAACCGTTTCGAGCGTGCGGCGGATCGCTACGCGATGAGCGGTGAGGGCTGGTGGCCCTGGAGTGCGCTGCGCTGAAGGGCTCGTGTCGCTGTCAGGCCGTCGTGTGTTGCAACCAGGTGTCGGTGTCGCCGGTCGCGGTTCCGCTGGGGTCGAAGCGCCGTTCGACAAACCGGATCCCGTCATCGTCGACCAGTACCACGGTGCTGCAGCGCGTTCCGTAAAACGCGTCGCGCACGAAGGGCGGTGACAGTCGACGCTCCAGTTCAAGGCCTATGCCGGTATCCGGCAGCGACGCATCCGGCGCCGGGGTGTCGTCGGCGAGTGCGGTGAACAGCGGGGCCACATCCGTCATCCCGGCATCGCCCGCTGCTTCGGAGCGCAGCCAGTGCGCCAGCGCCTGCGTCGCATGCGTGCTTTTCGGCCACGGCGCATCGAAGGCGCCGTTGGACATGGCATGCAGGCCCGGGGTGATGGCGTGGGCGGAAAAGCGCGGATGGTTGCTCGCAAACCAGGAAGACGGCCCGTCCCACAGCACCAGGTTGAAAGGTGCGTACTCGGCGGCGTCCGGTTCCAGTGCCTGCAGCCAGTCGGCCGTCGCGGTCCCTTTGCGGCTGAAATCCCTGACCAGCTCACCGCGCGAGCGGGGCATCGGCTGGCCGCCCAGACCGACCCGCACGTTGGTCACCGCGGCCAGACGGCCGCGCCGCGAAACCATCAGCCAGCCACCGCCGAGCTGCAGGTCGCGGCCGCCATACAGATCGGGAAAGTCGGGATCCACACCGGCTGGCGCGGCCGGCCGCGCATGGCGTTCATCGCGATTGGCGATCAATGCCAGTCGGTAGCGCGGATGGCAGTCCAGGGCGAGGGCAATCAGGCACATGGGCCAATCCTAGCCCCTGCCGGAAGTGAGCTGTCCGGCCAGGTCGCGCATTGCCGGAAATGAAGTTGCCAGAAACGACAAACCCGGCCAAGGCCGGGCAAGTCGTTGCTGGTGGTGCCGAAGGTGGGACTCGAACCCACACGCTTTTAAGGGCGGCGGATTTTGAATCCGCTGCGTCTACCGATTCCGCCACTTCGGCCAGCGCGGAAGTATAGCCGAGCCGGGACGCTGTGCTCCAGTATTTTTCCGGATCGACTCGACATGTCAGGACGTGATTTTCCCGACCTGCAACGGCAACGATGAAAATCCACTGGCCGGATAGACCGCCTTGCGCGGTTGCGTGCCGGGCAACAGGGCAATCCGGCGGTGTCGAAGCAGTTCTTCCATCAGGACCCGCAGCTCCAGGCGTGCCAGTGCGGCGCCCGGGCAGACGTGGATGCCGGCACCGTAGAGCAGGTTCAAGGAGGGGTCGCGATCGAGGCGGAACTCGTCGGGGTCGCCGAACACCGCCTCGTCGCGGTTGGCCGAGGCCCACATCAGGGTGATGCGTGCGCCGGCGTCGAGCTGGCAGCCACCGATCTCCACCGGTCGGGTGGTGATGCGGCGGGCGGAAATCAGCGGTGCGTGGATCCGCAGTATCTCGTCGATCGCTGCTGGCAGTAGTGGCGGTTGCTCGCGCAGTTGTTGCTGGAGCTCCGGTCGTCCGGCCAGGTAATGGGCCAGGATTCCCACGCTGGCGGCGATCGTGCCCAGTTCGCCCACGGTCCAGTTGCGCAGGATGCTGACGATGACCTCGTCGCTCAATGCGCGGCCGTCGATCTGCTCGTGCAACAACCGGGTAGTGAGGTCGTCGGGCGCGCGATCGCCGGCGTTGCGACGCACGGCCAGCAACTGGCGGATGACGTGGTCGAACTCCAGTGCGATGAGTGCCATGGCTGGCCGGTCGCCAGCCAATGTCGCTGCATGGTTCTTGAGGATCCAGGCGCGCAGGGGCTCGTGCGTCGTGGCAGGCCAGCCGAGGAAGGCGCACTGGATCTGCAGGGCGTAATCCTGGGTGAATCCTTCGGCCAGATCGATGTCTCCGTCGACCGGCAGTCCGGCAACCAGGTTGGTGGCGATGGCACGGCATGCCGGTTCGAACGCGACGACCCGCTGCGTATCGAAACAGGGTTCGATCAGTTTGCGGTAACTGGTGTGCTGCGGGGGATCCATGCCGTTGGGGACGGATAGGTGGCTGGAAACCGCATTGCTGAAACTCGTGTGGTCGTTCAGTGTCTGCGACACGTCGGCGTGACGGAACAACGACCAGTGCAGGTATTCGCTGCGGGCCACCGGGCAGCGGCGGCGCATGCCGTCGTACGCGGCGATCTGGTCGTCGAGTACGGTCGCGGATCGGGGGTCCCAGTCTTGCCGGGGCTCGGAGCTGGGCCCGGGCTCAGGGCCCGGGTGATGCGCTTCATTCATGGGGGTTCAACGGCCCGGATTGCCCGGGCGATGGCGGGATGGACGTATTAGTCCATGAACCGCCGGCCGGGCCGTTGATCCAGGTCAGACGAACTGGCCGGTGTCGTGTTTCCGCATCAGGTCATGCGGTGGTGATGCGGGAAATCCAGGCCGGAGGTCTAGCCGGCCTCGTCGATTTTCAACGCCTTGTCGGCACGCAGGAACCATTCACCGTGGTCGGGCAGGAACATCGAGCACGCTTCCATCGCCGCCTTGTAGATGTGCACTGAAACGGCGATCTCGTCGCGGCTGCTGTTGCGGATGGCGTGGTACTCGTGCGGCGGGATCAGGCTGCCGGCGCTGCCGGGGCCGGCGATCATGCCGCCGGTTCCGCGGAACCGGAAGCGCTCGCCATCCTGCTCCAGCAGCTCGTACTGGGTGATTTCCAGTCCGCCGTCCCAGACGCCTTCCACGCACCACAGGCCGCAGTGGTCGTGGATCGGCGTGCCCTGGCCGGGGCCCCAGGTCATGGCGACCACGCTGTAGCCGTGTTGGGGGCTGCGGTAGATCTCGCGGCGGGCGTAGTGGTCGTCGAGTGGTTCGAACACGCAGTCGGGCAGCTGGATGTCGCGGTCGCGGATCATCTGGCAGAGGCTGTTGCGCAGCGCGGCGGTGATTTCGTGCTCGTCGCCGAGGGCTACAGCCGTGTCGAGGGCGCCGACGAGCTTGTCGCGGCCGGGGAAAACCATGTCGGGCAAGGCTTGGATAGTCATCGCACGAGTCTAGCGCTTTGGTGGGAGGCAGGCAGGGCACCGCGATTACGGTGCCTGGCGCTTACAGGGTGTCGAGGAAGCCTTGTACGGCGGGACCGTAGCGGTCGAAGTCGACCAGGAAGGCGTCGTGCCCCTGCGGCGACGGCATCGGCAGGCACTGTGCGTCGGCACCGCCTTCGCGCAGGCCGTCGGCGATTTCCTGTTGCTGCTGCAGCGGGAACAGGATGTCGGTCTCGGCACCGATCGCCAGTGCGCGTTCGATGTGGATTGCGGCCAGGCCCGCGCGGGTGTGCGCGCGGCTGTCGGTGCCGCGCTGCGCGCAGTGGTCGCCCAGGTCGAACCAGTCCATCGAGCGGCTGAGGTAGAGGTAGCAGTTGGGGTCGTAATGGCGGACGAAGCGGCGGGCATGCGCTTCCAGGTAGCTCTCGACCTGGAATTCGAGCCCGAACGGTTCGTCGTCGTTGCGGTCGGAATCCAGCCGGACGCGACCGAAGCGACCGTCCCATTCCAGCGCGGAGCGGTAGGTGATCACGCCGAGCTTGCGCGCCATCCGCATGCCCGATTCGGGGTAATGCTCATCGCTGTAGTCGCCGCCATTGAAGTTGGGATCCAGCCGGATCGCCTCGCGTTGCAGCGAACGGATCGCGATCGACCACGGCAGCGCGCGGGCCGCACCGGAGATGTTGACATGGCTGCGCGCGATGCCGGGATGGCGGATCAGCAGCGCCAGCGCGACCATGCCGCCCATCGAGTTGCCGATCAGGCAGGCGAGTTGTTCGATGCCCAGTTCCCGCACGACGTGGGCGATGGCGTCGGCGCCGTCCTCGATGGACAGCTCGGGGAAGCCGAAACGGTACGGTGTTCCGGTGGCCGGGTCGATCGAGGCCGGACCGGTGGAGCCCTTGCAGCTGCCCAGCGGATTGGCGCAGACCACGTACCAGCGGTCGGTATCGATCGGTTTGCCCGGACCGACCATCGGCTCCCACCAGCCGGCGTCAGGGTTGGCAGGGTTGGAGGCCATGTGCGCGTTGGGCGACAGCCCGGGCACCACGAGCACCGCATTGTCGCGTGCGGCGTTGAGGGTGCCCCAGGTCTCGTAGGCGATGCGCGCGCCATGCAACTCGCCGCCGCGTTTCATCGGGAACGGCGAGGGCAGGTCGATCCAGCGCGTGCCGGGAGGAATGAACTCGGTCATGGAGGCGCTCCGGCTGGCGTCCTGCGACTACTTGACGATCCGGTCGATCAGCAACGCGGCAGCGACCTCGGGTGCGGCATCGACGAGCACCGGTGCGGATTCGAAATCGCCCGGCTGTGCGCTGGCATCGCCACTGGCGGACACCCGCGCGCTGAGCTGGATCTGGTCGAGCTGCGACAGTTTCATCGTCGGCATCAGGCTGTCGCTGTCGTCCAGGGTGACGGTGAGCGGGAACCGCACCGCCTGCAGTTTTTCGACCGCGACCGGCATCGGCGCGCCGTCGGCCTGGCGGGCGATCACGAACACGCTGGCGCCATCGGGATACTGCATCGCCAGCGCCGGATCGAGCGATACGCTGACGGTGATCGTGACCGGGGATACGGCCGCGATTTCTTCCGGCAACGGCGCCAGTCCGGCATCGGCGCGGGCGGCGTTGATCTGCGGCCGCAGGCTGGCGGCGGTGGCAGGATCGACCTGACCCAGCAGCGGCTCCCAGGTCTTGACCGCTTCCGCCGGTTGCCCGGCCTGGCGCTGGGCAATGCCGAGGAACCAACGCGCACGCTGGTGGCTGGGCTGCTCGGCCAGTGCATGACGCAGCATCGACACGGCTTCTTCGTCGAAATGGCGGCCTTCGGCGGTCAGCGCACGTGCCTCGGCGGCCTCGGTCAGGATGTCGGCGTCATCGGGCGCGAGCTTCAGTGCGCGATCGAAAGCGTTGCCGGCAT
The DNA here is from genome assembly GCA_035515255.1 of Lysobacter sp. Taxonomy (GTDB): domain Bacteria; phylum Pseudomonadota; class Gammaproteobacteria; order Xanthomonadales; family Xanthomonadaceae; genus Novilysobacter. Next base: position 6,911 of record DATJBR010000250.1, read on the forward strand.
CGGCCTGGTTGTTCTGCGCGAGGTAGGCACGGGCCAGCAAGCGCCAGCCCTCGACCTGGTTGGGGTCGCGCTCCAGCTCGGCCTTCAGCTGGGTGATCGCATCGGCCAGGGTTTCCGGTACGGCGCGCTGGGCCGGGTCGAGCGCGCGCGGGGTGCCGATCACGGTATAGAGCAGGCCGGAGGTGACACCGAGCAGGACGATCAGGCTTGCGCCAAGCACGGGCCTGACACGCCAGATCGGCTGCAGCACGTAGCCCAGTGCCAGCAGGGCCAGCACCACGCCGGCAATCACGAACGCGGTCATCACCACTCCTGGTCTTCGTCTGGGGTGTTTTCGTCTGGGGTACTTTTTTCGTTGCGGGCGGACGATTGGCCGGCACTGCGCTTGCGCACGATGTTGACGACCACCAGTCCGCCGACCAGCAGCACCAGCCCGGGGCCGAACCACAGCAGCCAGGTCTTGGGATCGACCTGCGGGCGGTACAGCACGAACTCGCCGTAACGCGCGACCAGATAATGCTTGACCTCCGCGTCGGTCTTGTCCTGGCGCATCAGGGTCAGCACTTCGTGCCGCAGGTCCTGCGCGATGCCGGCGTTGGAATCAGCCAGCGACTGGTTCTGGCACTTCACGCAGCGCAGTTCCGCGGTGAGCGCGTGGAAGCGGTCGGCCTCGGCCTGATCGGTGAATTGCAGCGGCGCGGGGTCCCTGGTCGCCTGCGCGAAAGCGATCCCCGGCAGCAGCGATGTGGCCAGCACGAGCAGCCAGAGGGTGCGCTTCATCCGTCCCGTGTTCGTCCGCTCGACGTTCATTGGCCTGCCTCGATCCGGGTCAGCATCGGCAGCACTTCATCGTCGATGATCGGCTGGCTGAGTGCGCCCACATGCTTCCAGCGCACGATGCCCTGGCCATCGACCAGAAAAGTCTCGGGCGCGCCGTAGATGCCCCAGTCCAGCGCCTTGTCGCCGCTGTAGTCGGTCAGGACGAGCCAGTAGGAATTGCCGAACTGCTCCAGCCAGCGCAATGCGTCGGCGTGCTCGTCCTTGAGGTTGTAGCCGATCACGCGCACGCGCTTGGTCTCGGCGAACCGGGTCAGGATGGGATGCTCGATGCGGCATTCCGGGCACCAGCTGCCCCAGACGTTCATCAGGTAGGGTTCGCCAAGCAGCTCCTGCGAAGAGACCAGTCGGCCCGGCTCGTGCAGTACCGGCAGCTCGAAAGCCGGTGCCGGCTTGCCGATCAGCGGCGAGGGCAGGGCTTCGCGATCCTGGTTGCGGCTAAGCATCACGCCGGCAAGCAGCAATGCGGCCAACAGCGCGAAGCCCACCAGCGGCAGCCAGCGTGCGAGCGTGCTTCGCGGATTCCCGGTGGCAGGGCTCATCGGGCGGTCTCCGGCTTGGACGGCGATGCGGGCATGCGACGGAAGCGCTTGTCGGTCGCGGTCACCAGACCACCCAGCATCATCAGGATTGCGCCGGCCCAGACCCAGCGCACGAAGGGCTTGATCTGCACCCGCAATGCCCACGCATCGCCGCCGAGCGACTCGCCGATGGCGACGTACAGGTCACGGGTGACACCGCTTACGATGGCGGCCTCGGTCATGACCTGGCCGCCGCTGAGGTAGGCGCGCTTCTCGGGATGCAGCACGGTCAGCGGCTCGCCGTCGGCAAACACGTGCACGGTGCCGTAGCTGGCCTGGTAGTTCGGGCCCTGGCGCATCGCCACGCCGTCGAAACGGAACGAGTAGTCGCCCAGCTCGACCGTCTGCCCGGGTTTTACCGCGACTTCGTGCTGCTGCTCCAGGCCTTCCACCAGCAGGGCGCCGACCAGGAACACCGCCACGCCCAGGTGGGCGAGGGTCATGCCGAGCATCTCGGCGGTGAGGCGGGTCCCGGTGCCCTTGAACCGCGTCCACAGGAAACGCAGCGTGCCCAGTCCGACCCAGACCGCGCCGAACACGCCGGCCGCCACCTTCCACGCGCCTTGCGGGGCGAGGAAGAACGCGATGATTCCGGCCACCAGCGCCACGCCGGCCCACGGCAGCAGCATCGCCAACGGCCGCGAAGCCTGGTCGCGCTGCCAGCGGGTCAGCGGGCCGAGCGGCAACAGCAGCACCAGCGGTGCCATCAGCAGGGTGAACAGCAACGCGAAGTAGGGCGGGCCGACCGAGATCTTGCCCAGCTCCAGCGCATCGGCCAGCAGCGGGTACAAGGTGCCCAGCAGCACCAT
>DATJBR010000251.1:0-2747 GCA_035515255.1 Lysobacter sp.
CCGACTCCCGGGCCGCCGACCTCACCGCCGAAGCCGGCATGACCGATGGCCGGCCGTTCGTGGTGACCGAGCTCGCCCGCTTCGACGAGCCCTGGGCGATGACCTTCCTGCCTGGCGACGGGCGGCTGCTGGTGACCGAGAAACGCGGCGCGCTCAGCCTGCTCGAGCTGGATGGCAAGTCCATCGAGGTCAGCGGCGTGCCCGAGGTCGATGCCGGCGGCCAGGGCGGGCTGGGCGATGTGGTCACGCACCCGGATTTCGCGCGCAACAAACTGGTGTACCTGAGCTATGCCGAAGCCGGCGATCATGACACCCGCGGTGCGGCAGTGGCCCGCGCGAAACTGGTCGTCGACAAAAAAGGCGGCGCCAGACTGGCCGATCTGAAAGTGATCTGGCGGCAGGTGCCCAAGGTGCAGGGGCGCGGCCATTTCGGCCATCGCATCGCATTCGGCCCCGACGGCCATCTGTGGATCAGCTCCGGCGAGCGGCAGAAGTTCGATCCGGCGCAGGACATGCAGTCCAACCTGGGCAAGATCGTCCGCCTCAACGCTGACGGCAGTGTGCCGGCCGACAACCCGTTCGCCGAGCAGGGCGGCGTGGCGGCGCAGGTGTGGTCGCTCGGCCAGCGCAATCCGCTGGGCATCGCCTTCAACGCCAAGGGCGAGTTGTGGGAAGTGGAAATGGGCCCGAAGGGCGGCGATGAACTGAACCGGATCGAGCGGGGCGGCAACTACGGCTACCCGATCGTTTCCAATGGCGATCACTACGACGGTCGCCCGATCCCCCGCCACGACACCCAGCCGCAGTTCAACGCACCGGCGATCAGCTGGACGCCGGTAATCTCGCCAAGCGACCTGATCTTCTATTCCGGCGACAGGTTTCCCGCCTGGCAGGGCGATGCGCTGATTTCCGGGCTGTCGTCGAATGCGCTGGTGCGGGTCGTGTTCGACGACGAGGGCGCGCACGAGGCCGAACGGTTCGACATGGGCGCACGCATCCGCGAGGTCGAGCAGGGCCCGGATGGCGACATCTACCTGTTGGAGGACGGTCCCAAGGCGCGCCTGCTCCGTCTCGCACCGCCGGCCGCCTGACGCGCTAACCTCCGGGGCAGTCGCCATCACGCCGGAACGCCCTTGAGCCAGCCCACCTCGCCGCCTCCCTCCGACGTCATCGCGCACCCGCCCTCGCCGGCCGGCTCCGGCCATCTGGTGCGGGCGGTGGGCCGCTGGCAACTGGTCGGCCTGTCGATCAACGACGTGATCGGCAGCGGCATCTACCTGTTGCCGGCAGCTGCGGCCGTGCTGCTCGGTCCCGCCAGCCTGTGGGCGATCGTGCTGGCGGGCGTGGCGGTCAGCCTGCTGGTGCTGTGCTACGCCCAGGCCGCGAGTTATTTCGACCAGCCCGGCGGCGGCTATCTGTATGCGCGCGAAGCGTTCGGACCGTTCATCGGCTTCGAGGTCGGCTGGATGCTGTCGCTGACCCGGGTCGCCAGCGCGGCGGCATTGAGCAACGGACTGGCCGAAGCGGTCACCCACTTCTGGCCCGCGGCGGCCACCGGCTTCACCCGCATCGCGATCGTGGTCGGCTCGCTGGTCGCGCTGACCTGGATCAACGTGGTCGGGGTGCGCGCGGCCGCACGCACCGGCGTCGGTCTGGCGATCGCGAAGCTGGTGCCGCTGGCGATGTTCATCGCGGTCGGCGCGTTCTTCGTCGATCCGGCGCGCGCGGTGCCGCCGATCAGTCTCGGCGGGCTGGGTGCGATCCCGCTGGGCGACCTCGGCCAGGCCGCGTTGTTGCTGTTGTTCGCCTACGCCGGCTTCGAGAACCTGCCGGCCGCGGCAGGCGAATACCGCAATCCGCGCCGTGACATTCCCTTCGCGCTGGTGACGATGATTGTCGTGGTGACGCTGATCTACGCGGCGGTGCAATGGGTCGCGCTGGGCACGTTGCCGGGGCTGGCGGAGTCCACCACGCCATTGGCCGATGCCGCGGCACGCTTTGGCGGGCCGACGCTGGCGCTGATCCTGACGATCGGTGCGACCGTGTCGATCCTGGGCACCAACAGCAACACGATCATGCTCGGCCCGCGCTACCTGCATGCACTGGCGATGGACGGCTACGGGCCACGCTCACTGGCCGCCATCCACCCTCGTTTCCACACGCCGGCGGTAGCGATCATCGTGCTCGGAGCGATCTCGCTGGCACTGGCCCTGACCGGCTCGTTCGTGCAACTGGCCTTGCTGTCGATGGTCGCGCGGCTGTCGACCTACATCGGCACCTCGATGTCGGTGCTGGTGTTGCGCAAGCGCTACGGCGACCGGCCGCAGGCCTTGCAACTGCCCGGCGGCCCGGTCATTCCGGTGGTGGCGACGCTGATCTCGCTGGCGTTGCTGGCGAGCGCGAGCATGGCCAACCTGATCGCCGGCGCGATCGCGCTGCTGGTCGGCGCCGTGCTGTACCGGTTCCGACGCAAGGCCGACTGAACACAGGGCGCCGCGCTGCGTCCCGATGCCACGATCGGGATGCACCTGCACTGCTACAAAGCGTGCTGCCTGCGGAGGCTGCCCAGATCAGCCCCGGATCAGTACTCGTCCTTTTCCTCCGGTTCCGGAATGTCCTCGACCGCGTCACGCGCGTCCATCTCGGCACGGTTGATGTAGCCGTCCCGATTGGTATCCACCATGTCGAAGTTGGCGGAGAAATCAGGATCGACATCGCCTTCCTCACGGCTGATGCGGCCATCGCCA
>DATJBR010000252.1:0-1506 GCA_035515255.1 Lysobacter sp.
TCGAACAATGCCAGATCGCGGTCGGTTTCGGGGTTGTCGGTGGTCAACAATTTTTCACCGTGGAAGATCGAGTTGGCGCCGGCCAGGAAGCATAGCGCCTGCAGCTCGTCGGACATCTGCTGCCGGCCGGCCGACAACCGCACCATCGAGCGCGGCATCAGCAGCCGGGCGACGGCGATCGTGCGGGCGAACTCGAACGGATCCAGTTCGGCCAGTTGTTTGTCGTCGGCCAGCGGCGTGCCCTCGACCTTCACCAGCCGGTTGATCGGCACCGAGTCCGGGTGCGCCGGCAGGTTCGCCAGCGTCTGCAGCAGGCCCGCGCGCTGGTCGCGCGACTCGCCCATGCCGACGATGCCGCCGCAGCAGGTCTTCAGGCCGACATCGCGCACGTGGCCCAGCGTGTCCAGGCGGTCCTGGTACCCGCGGGTGTGGATGATCCGGTTGTAGAACTCCGGCGCGGTGTCGAGATTGTGGTTGTAGTAGTCCAACCCGGCCTCCTTCAGCGCTTGCGCCTGGCCGCCGCTGAGCATGCCCAGCGTCGCGCAGGTCTCCAGCCCGAGCGCCTTCACCTCGCGGATCATCGCGGCGACCTTCGGGATGTCACGGTCGGCCGGCGAACGCCATGCCGCGCCCATGCAGAACCGCGACGCACCCGCCGCCTTGGCCGCGCGCGCCTTCTCCAGCACCGCCTCGGTCGGCATCAGCTTCTGGGCCTCGACGCCGGTGTGGTAGCGCTGCGCCTGCGGGCAGTAGGAGCAATCCTCCGGGCAGCCGCCGGTCTTCACCGACAACAGCGTGCTGATCTGGACCTCGCCCGGATCGAAATTCTCCCGGTGCACGCTCGCCGCGCGGAACAGCAGCTCCGGGAACGGCAGGTCGAACAGCGCGCGGACCTCGCCGCGCGACCAGTCGTGCCGGATCGTGGAGCGAACTCCGGCGCGGGGGCTGGCGGGGCGGACGGTGGTTCCATTGACAGCAGGCATGGCGGCTTTCCGACAGATACGGCGGGACAAGCCCGGCAGTCTGGAAAGCACGACTGCCCCTGTCAACCAAACTGCACCGGAGAAAGTTGACAGCCGTTGCGGCGGCTCCCGCACAGGCCGCGATACGGCACGGTCCGTGGCTGCCGCAGCTGCGCCCGTACCGGACAGCTTGACCACGCAAAGGAGGAATCGATCCTTCAGGCAGGCCGCCAGGCGTCGCCCAGCCATGCGGTAGCCCTTCCCCGCGCAGCACCACCGCCGGGAACGTCGATGTGCAGCAGCGGCGTCCAACGGATGGCGAGGGAAAGGCCAGACCGCCTGAAAGCGCAGCTGTCACCATCAATTGGCGCGGAATCAAGGCAGTTGACGGCACCCGCACGTTCGAGGTCTGGCACCAGCGACCGTCACGATCTGGCCCTATGATCGCCGCACTGGCCCTCGCAATCTGGCCCCAAAGCCTCAGGAGCCTGGACCGTGACCGAAAGCACCCGACTGCAACAGCGCCGCATCGCCGCCATCCCCC
>DATJBR010000253.1:0-2241 GCA_035515255.1 Lysobacter sp.
TCCCGATGACGTGCCCGACAACATCCTCGGCCAGCTCGGCAACCGGGTGCAGCACGCGTTGCGTGCGTTCACTCCGCGCGACCAGAAAGCGGTACGCACGGCGGCGCAGACCTTCGTCGCCAACCCCGCACTGGATGTCGCCACCGCGATCGGCCAGCTCGGCACCGGCGAGGCACTGGTGTCGACCCTGCAGGACAAGGGCGTGCCGATGCCGGTCGAACGCACTTTGATTGCGCCACCGCGTTGCCGCATGGGCGCGATCACCGATGCCGAACGCGCCCAGGTCCGCGCCGGCAGTCCGGTCGGAGCGAAGTACGACACCCGCGTCGACCGCGACTCGGCCATGGAGATGCTCGCCAGAAAAGCCGATGCTGCCGCCACCCAGGCCAACGCACCCGCCGCAACGCCCGTCCCGGAAGAAAGCGGCGGTGTCAGCCAGGCCATCAAGGACGCGGTGTTCGGCACCAAACGCCGCCAGGGCATGGTCGAGACGATGGCCAAGCAGACCGCGCGCACGGTCGGCAACCAGATCGGCCGGCAGATCCTGCGCGGCGTGATGGGCAGCCTGTTCGGCGGGCGCAGGTAAATCCCCTGACGCGCATCCCGCGACGACCGACATCCTCCGCAACAACAGGAGCCCCGCCATGAATCCGAAACTTCTCGCCCTCGCCTGCATCGGTGCATTCGCACTGGCCGCCTGCACGCAAGAAAACGCAGCGCCCGCAGCGCCCGCCGCGGACGTCTCTGCGGTCGCGCCAGCCGAAGCCGAGCCGGCACCGGCGGACGTGATCCCATCCGGCCAGGCGCCCGGTTCCGACTTCGACCAACGCGCTTTCGCCGGCACTTTCACGGGCACCCTGCCCTGCGCCGACTGCCCCGGTATCGACGTCACCCTGGCGCTGGAAGCCGATGGCACCTACCAGCTCACCCAGGTCTACCAGGAGCGCCCGGATGCCACCTGGCGAACGGACGGCAGCTGGACAGCGGAAGGGGACGGCCGCGTCCTCCGTCTGGATCCCAACAGCAAGACCGACAACGACCAGCTGTACGCGATCGACTCCCACGACCGGATCGTGATGCTGGGAGCCGATGGCCAGCCGGCCCAAAGCGGGCTGGACTACAGCCTCGCCCGCCAGCCCGCCAGGTAATTCCCCACCCGCACGCATCGGCGGTCCAGCGATGCATTTCACTGTCAGGACGGCCCGGCGCAATGGGGCCGTTTTTCATGCGCCGCCCGCGGCGACCCGAGGATCGAGCCATGCATGGCAACACCACCTCCCACCGCAACTCCGCTCCCAAACCGGTGCCATTCTGGCTGCGCCTGCGTGAGATCAGCACCTACCCGTTCCGCGGCGCCGCGCTCTACAGCCTGATCGCCCTGACCTTGTTGAGCCTGCTGGGCATCGTGCCGGTGCTGGGCTGGATCATCGTGCTGCTGCTCTGGGTCGCCGCCTACAAATACGCGTTCGAGATCCTGCGCACCACCGCCGATGGCCGGATGGAATCCCCCGAGGCAGCGCTCGGCACCGACGACGGCGCGGTCGTCCGCCTGCTCGGCATGATGATCGTGTTCGGCATCGTGGCCATCGCGGCACTGGCGTTGGGCGGCCCCGTCATCGGCTTGCTGGTCGTGGCGGCGATCGTGTTCCTGCAGCCCGGTTGCGTGATATCGCTGGCGCTGGACGGCAGTCTGCCCCGCGCACTCAACCCGGCCACATCGCTGGGCCTGGTCGCCCGGATCGGATGGCCCTACCTGGCGGTGTTCGGGCTGCTGTTCGTGATCCAGGCCAGCGCGCTCACCGCCGGTGCCTGGCTGTCGCGGGTGATGCCCCCGGTACTGGCCGATCTGTCGGTGACCGCCGTGTCGTTCTGGGGCCTGTTCGCCGCGTTCCACCTGATGGGCTATCTGATCTACCAGTACCACGACGTGCTGGGTTACGAGCCCGACCACTCCGCAACCCTGCCCGGCCGTCACAGCGCCGACCGCGACCTGTTGGCCGAAGCCGGGGATTACGTCCGCGATGGCCAGCTCGACACCGCGCTGGAACTGCTGCGCAGCGAAACCCGCAGCCGCGCGGTCGGCATCGACGTGCACGAGCTCTACCACCGCCTGCTGCGTCAGCACGGCGACACCCCCGCCCTGACCGAACACGCCGGCCAATACCTGAACCTGCTGATGCTGGAGGCCGGCCCGCAACACGAGCGGCGCGCGCTGGGCCTGCTGCGCGAGACGCTCGATGC
>DATJBR010000254.1:0-19479 GCA_035515255.1 Lysobacter sp.
AAAGAAGCACCTCCGGGGCTCCCCTTCCCAATGCCACCGGCCGGAGCCATTCGTGAGCATGAATCAACCGCACGCCTTCAAACCACAAGCCCTTCTGCTGGCCCTCGCCATCACCACCGCGCTCGCCGCCTGCTCCAGGCAGGACACCGCGCCCGCCGCGAGCGAGGCTGCCGACACCGCCACAATCCTGACCCTGGACGAGAGCAAGCTGCCGCCGGTCAACCGCTTCCAGATCGGCGACCTCGACAAGACCAGGGACGCGTGCACCGACTTCGGTGGCTACGTCAACGGTACCTGGCTGGCCGCCAACGACATCCCCGGCGACCGCACCAGCTGGGGCGCGTTCGAGATGCTCGACGAGCGCTCCACCGCCGTGCAGCGCCAGTTGGCCGAGCAGGCCGCCGCCGACAAGAACGCCACCGGCGTGGAAGCCATCGTCGGCAACTTCTGGGCCACCGGCATGGACGCCGACAAGATCAATGTGCAGGGCATCGCGCCGATCCAGGACCGCATCGACGCGATCGCCAAGCTCGACAGCCAGCAGGCGATTGCCGACTACCTGCGCACCACGGCCGCGCAGGGCGAGAACTTCCTGTTCGGCTTCGGCGCGGAGGCCGACTTCAAGAACTCCGACATGAACATCGCCTACGCCGCCCAGGGCGGTCTGGGCCTGCCGGACAAGTCCTACTACTTCGACGCCGACAAGGCCGGGAAGCTGGCCGCCTACCAGGCCCACGTCGCCAAGGTGCTGGAGCTGTCCGGCGTCGACGCCGCGCAGGCCGCCGAGCAGGCCAGGCAGGTGGTCGCGTTCGAAACCCGCCTGGCCAAGGTGTCCAAGTCCAGCGAGGAGATGTCGCGCGACGTCTCTCTGTTCTACAACCCGATGTCCCCGGCCGAAGCCGACAAGCTGACCCCGAACTTCCCGTGGACCAGGTTCTTCGAGTCCCAGGGCGTGGCGACGCCGACCATGTTCTCGCTGGCGATCCCGGCGTTCCACGAGGAAGTCAGCAGGATGCTGGCCGACGTGCCGGCCGACCAGTGGCAGGCCTACCTGCGCTTCCACACCGTCGACGGCGCCTCGCCGTACCTGTCGGATGCGTTCGTGCAGGAGAACTTCAACTTCTACAACCAGGCCATGCGCGGCCAGAAGGAGATGAAGGACCGCGGCAAGCGCGTGCTGAACACGATCGATGGCGAAGTCGGCGAAGCGCTGGGCCAGCTGTACGTCAAGGTCGCCTTCCCCGCCGAGTCCAAGGCGCGGATGGAAGCGCTGGTCAAGAACCTCAGCGACGCCCTCAAGACCCACATCGAAGCGCTGGACTGGATGGGTGACGAGACCAAGAAGCAGGCGATGGAGAAATGGGCCGCCTTCACGCCGAAGATCGGCTACCCCGACAAGTGGCGCGACTGGAGCGGGCTGGTCACCAGCCGCGACAGCTATATCGGCAACGTGCTGGCCGCCAACGAGTTCAACTACAAGTGGAACGTCGGCAAGATCGGCAAACCGGTCGACAGGACCGAGTGGGGCATGCCGCCGCAGATGGTCAACGCGTACTACAACCCGCTGGCGAACGAGATCGTGTTCCCGGCCGCGATCCTGCAGCCGCCGTTCTTCGATCCCGATGCCGACGACGCCACCAACTATGGCGGCATCGGTGCGGTGATCGGCCACGAGATGATCCACGGCTACGACGACCAGGGCAGCCGTTTCGGGCCGACCGGCAACTTCGAGAACTGGTGGACCCCGGCCGACGCCGAGGGCTTTACCGGCCGCACCGACAAGCTGATCGCGCAGTTCAACGGCTACGAGGCGATGCCCGGCCAACACGTCAACGGCAAGCTGACCCTGGGCGAGAACATCGCCGACCTGGGCGGCCTGGCGGTGGCCTACGACGCCATGAAGAAGGCGACCGAGGGCACCCCCGACCCGATGACCGACGGCCTGACGCGCGACCAGCGCTTCTTCGCCAACTGGGCCACCGTCTGGCGCCGCAACTTCACCGATGACGAGCTGAAGGTGCGCCTCGCCACCGACCCGCACGCGCCGGCGAACTTCCGCGCCATCGGTGCACCGTCCAACCTGCCGGCGTTTGCGGCGGCGTTCGACTGCAAGCCGGGCCAGCCGATGGTGCGCGCCGTCGACCAGCAGGTCGTCATCTGGTGATCGCCGCCGGGCCTGGCCCGACACGATGACCGGTCCGTTTCATGGGCCATCCCACGGAGGTCCGGGCTCGTCCCGGGCCTCCGTTTTTTTGTGACTGCCTTTTACGGCCATTCCCCTCGCCGGGATCCCGCCGGGAAAGTCCGGTCGGCAAGCACTTATTGCCAACCGCGTTCAGTAGCCCTCACCGGCAGCTTGATAGACTGCCGCGATCATTTGGACGGAACTCGCGATGACCCTTCGACCGCTTTGCTACGCCCTGGCCCTTGGCCTGATCTCCGGCCTCGCCGTGCCCACCGCGAGCGCGCAGCAGGCTGCCACCGCCTGTACCGATTTCAACGCCCTCGCCAACGCCGGCTGGCTTGCCGCCAACCCCCTGCCGGCCGGCAAGGCATCGAACTCGGCGATGGAACAACTGGACGCGCACGCGCGCCAGCAGCAGATCGACCTGCTGAACCAGGCGATGCAGTCACCGCAGGGCGACGTGCAGAAGCTGCTCGGCGACTTCTGGGCCAGCGGACTCAGCGAGCCCGCGGTCGAGCGCGACGGAGCCCAGCCGCTGGCACCGCTGCTGGACCGGATCATCGCGATCAAGCGTGCCGACAACATCGCCCCGACCATCGCCGCGCTGCACCAGGTCGGCATTCCGGTCGCCTTCCACTTCGGCGCCGACGTCGACCTGCGCGACTTCTCGCGCCACATCGGCTACTTCAGCCAGGGCGGCCTGGGCCTGCCGGACCCGGCCTACTACACCCGCACTGACGCACCCACCGCTGCCCTGCTCGAGCAGTACCGCGCCTACGTGCAGAAAATCCTGGCGCTGACCGGCGTCAAGGACAAGGAACTCGCCAAGCAGTCGCAGTTGGTGATCGACCTGGAAACGCGCATCGCCAAGGCCTCACGCTCACTGGCCGAACTGCGCGACCCACGCGTCAACTACGCCCCGGTCGCCATCAGCGGGCTGGCCGCGCAGTATCCGAACCTGCAGCTCGACCAGTTCCTCCAGGCCCAGGGCGTGAGCACTGCCACCGTGTCCATCGGCAACCCCGCGCGGCTGGCGGAAATCGACAAGCTCATCCGCGAACTCAAGCCCGAACAGTGGCGCGCCTACCTGCGCTGGCGCGTCGGCGACGCGATGGCGCCCTATCTGGCCAAGTCCTGGCGCGACGCGGAATTCGATTTCCACGGCCGTGTGCTGGCCGGACTCACCGCGCCACCATCGCGCGAGCAGCAGGTGCTGGATGCGATCAACCTGGCCGCTGGACCGATGCTGGGGCACGAATACGCCGCCAGGTACCTCACCGCCGACACTGCCTCGCAGGCCCGCCAGATCGCCGGCCAGGTGCGTGACGCCCTGGGCACCTCGCTGCAACGCGACCCGCGCCTGAGCGAATCGGCCAGGACCGAGGCCGCCGCCAAGCTGGCCGCAATGAAGATCGAGATCGGCACCCCGACCCGCGACCTCGACTACACCATCCAGCCGATGGGCCGAGGCAGCTTCGGCGGCAACATGCTGATTGCCTCCACCTGGCGCCACCGCGAGGAGATGCGCCGGATCGGCGAGGCCAATGCCGACCGCCGCTGGGACGTGCTCCCGCAGCAGCCGGCGCTGGCCTACGACCTCGCCCAGAACCGCCTGATCGTGACCGCCGCGGCCCTCCAGGCCCCGCTGTGGAACCCGCTCGCGCAGACCGCGACCCGGTACGGCAGCTACGGTGCACTGGTCGGCCACGAGATCAGCCACGGTTTCGATGCCCGTGGTCGTTTCATCGACGCCCATACCGAAATCCGCAACTGGTGGAGTCCGCAGGAGGTCGCCGCCTGGGATGCGCTGGTCCAGCGTGTCGTCGCCCAGTACGGCGCGTTCGACTACCCGATGCTGACCGGTACCAAGGTCGACGGCGCCAAGACCCACGACGAGAACATCGCCGACCTGGCCGGCGTGGAACTCGCCTGGGCCGCGTACAACGCCAACGTCGACAAGACCGACAAGGCCACCCACAAGGCGTTCTTCGAAGGCTGGGCCAGCCTGTGGCCACAACACATGACCGTCGAGAACGCGGCCCAGCGCGCCGCCAACAACGTGCACGCGCCCGGTCAGTGGCGCACCAACGGCCCGCTGATGAACCTGGCGGCGTTCGGCGACACCTACGGCTGCAAGGCCGGCACGCCGATGCAGCTCAAGGCCGATGCCCGGATCGTCCTGTGGCCGATGCCGGCGGCAACCAAGGGCAAGGCGAAAGCCGGCAAGAAGTAGCCGCCGGTTCGATTGGCCCAGCGAGACATGATCAACAAAAACGGCGCGAGCAATCGCGCCGTTTTTCATGGCCGGTCGATTGCGTACGGCGCCCGACCAGCGCCACATCTTCCGGTAGGAGCGGCTTCAGCCGCGACCTGTACATCCCGGCAACGTCCAGGACATCGCCCGCACATCAACGCCGCCGCTTTTTCTCCGCACGACCCGTCAGCGCACGATCCGCGGCCGTGGTGGTCCGCGCCGGCCGAACGGAGGCTGCCCGCGCCAGTAACGGATCAGCATCCAGCCGAACAGCATCCCGCCCAGGTGAGCGAAATGCGCGACGCCAGGCTGGTAACCACTGAAACCGAGCAGCAGCTCGATCGCCCCGTACACGATCACCAGCGTGCGCGCCTTCATCGGGATCGGCGGAATCAGCAGCATCACCCGCTGGTGCGGAAACAACATGCCGTACGCCAACAGCAGGCCGAACACGCCGCCCGAGGCACCCACTGTCGGATACGCCGCGCCGCCCTGCGCCATCGTCCACGACCCCACGATCAGCTGGCACACTGCCGCGCCGGCCACGCAGGTCAGGAAAAAAGTCAGGAAGCGCCGCTCGCCCCAGGTGTGTTCCAGCGGCGCGCCGAACATCAGCAATGCCACCATGTTGAACAACAGGTGGGTAAAGCTGCCATGCATGAAACCGTAGGTCAGCAGTTGCCAGGGCAGGAACTCGTTGACCGCATAGGCGCTGTCACCACTGCCGATCGGCCACAGCATGAACGACGCCAACGCGGCTTCGCCCAGCACGTTCTGCAACAGGAACACCAGCGCGTTGACGATCAGCAGCGCCTTGGTAACGGGCGGTAGGTTGAAAAACATCGCAGTCCCTCGAAAGTCCGCCCATGGTAGCGGTTGGCGATGCACCCGCGCGCGCGGATCGACCACACCGCGACCAAAGCCACCCCTAAGGCGGCTCGATCAACCGGTGCCTCCTGCAGGAGCGACGCCGGTCGCGAACACGCAGCCCCAAGGCACCCGCGTCCTTTGCCCACCCTGCATTTCCCGGATCGAAAATGCGATGTGGGTGGTCACATCCATGACGGTGGAGGGGATGTCCAGTTCGCGACTCACACCGCTCCTACGACAGCATGGCCTTCATAGGTCTCCACACCTCCGTCCCGCGCATGCGGAACAGTTTCAGCCACTGGGGTTGAAGTGCCCGATCGCTTCAATCCGGCACGCCCCAGATCTGTTCGTCCAGCGTGGCCGCGGCACGGACGTCACGTACCCTGCCCGCCTCCACCCGCACCCCTTCCGCGCGCAGGCGCTGGCTTTGCTCGGCAAACTCCGGCGCATCGGGCGGGAACGCAATGCGTCCATCCGATCGCAACACCCGATGCCAGGGCAGGGTCGGATCCTCATTGTGGCTCAACAGGCGAGCGACCATTCGCGCACGTCCCGGCAGCCCAGCACGCCGCGCCACCTCGCCGTAACCGGCCACCTCGCCACGCGGGATCGCGCGGATGGTGGCCAGGATGCGGGCGGAAGCGTCGTTCTGCATCGCGGTAGCATAGGGCGTCCCACGCAGGAGCCGAGCATGCAATCCTTCAAACTGATCCGCCAACACCTGACGAGCGCCGGGTTCAACGTCATCCTGCAGGACGAGGGGGTGGCGAGCATCGAGTTGTCGCTGGAACAGGGTGCGCGCCATCAGGCGATCTTCCTGTCCGAGCTGCAGGACGATGACGGCCGTCCCTACCTGCGGGTGAGCAGCGCGGTCGCGCCTGTGGCCGGGCTGGATGCCTCCCGCGCGCTGGCGTTCAACTGGCAAAGCCGGGTCGGTTATCTGGCCGTCGGCGAAATGGACGGCACGCCTTACCTGCAGCTGTGCGAGAACCGGCCGTTCGACAGTCTGGACGGCGCGGAAGTGCATCGGCTGGTGCTGGACATCGGCGGCACCGGCGACCGCATGGAGCGCGCGCTGTCGGGCGACAAGGACCTGCTCTAGCGGCGTTGCCGCACCGGTCCGGCGCTTATACCCAGCCGGCCATCGCCAGCAGGCGGAACGCGCCATACGCGATGCCCCCGGCCGCCGGGATCGTGAGGATCCAGGCCCAGATCATCCGCTCCACCATCGTCCACTTGATCGCGTTCAAGCGCTTGGCCGTGCCCACGCCCATGATCGCCGCGGAAATGTTGTGGGTGGTCGACACCGGAATACCCAGCGACGATGCAGCCAGGATCACCGAGGCGGCGCTGGTTTCCGCTGCAAAACCGTGGATTGGATGCAGTTTCACCAGCTTGTGGCCGAGCGTCTTGATGATCCGCCAGCCGCCGGCCGCCGTGCCGGCCGCCATCACCAGCGCGCAGGAGAACTTGATCCACATGTCGATGTCGCCTTCCGCCAGCGCGCCGTCGGAAGGATGCAGGAACGCCAGCCACCCGGGCAGGTTGTCCAGCACGCCGGTGGACTGGGCGCTGACCAGGGTCAACGCGATGATGCCCATGGTTTTCTGGGCGTCGTTCATGCCGTGCGCAAAGCCCATGCCGGCCGCGCTCACGATCTGCGCCTTGCCGAAGAAACCGTTGACCCAACGCGGCCGCGCAAGCCGGGCCAGCAGCCCGCCGCTGGACGCCATGCCCGAGATGATCGCGAACAGCACACCCATCATCAGGAAACCCGCGGCGAATCCGAGCACCGGCGAGCTGACCATCGGCACGATCACCTTCCACACCACGCCGGCACTCCTGTAGAACGGCTCGGCCGGCTGCGACCAGATGATCGCGTCCCAGTTATTGGAGGCAGCCGCCAGCGCCGCGCCGATCAGTCCACCGATCAACGCGTGCGACGAGGAGGACGGCAGTCCCATCCACCAGGTGATCAGGTTCCACACGATGCCGCCCAGCAGGGCGCACAGGATCAGCTGCGCGCCGACCTCGACCACGCCGATATCGATCAACCCGGACGCGATTGTCTTTGCCACGGCGGTGCCCACCAGCGCACCGATCAGGTTCATGGTCGCCGCCATCGCGACCGCCTGGGCAGGCGACAGCACCTTGGTTGCGACCACGGTGGCAATCGAGTTGGCGGTATCGTGGAAACCGTTGATGTACTCGAACACGAGCGCAACGATCACCACCGTCAGGACCAGGGTCAGCATTGCGTGGGCCTCAGGAGTTCTTCAGCACGATGTCGTAGGACACCACGCCGGCTTCCCGGCAGCGATCGATGGCTTTTTCCAGGATCTCGAAGAACTCCTTGAGCAGGAACATCTGCAAAGGCCCGAGCTTGCCCGAGTAGATGTCGCGGTACAGCTCCAGCATCAACCGGTCGGCCTCGTTCTCGATCGAGCGCAACTCGTCGTTGAGTGCCTTCATCGGCTCCAGCTTCATCTTCCGGAGCAGCTTGACCATCTCGACCACGACCGCCGCCGCCTGCTCGAGCATTGCCGCACGCGGAGCAAAATCGATGTGCCCCAGGTGCTGCAGCGCCAACGAGTAGCGATCGGCAAACTTCTCGATCTGCTTCGGGATCTTGTACAGCGCCGAAGTCAGCGCCTCGATGTCCTCGCGCTCGATCGGGGTGATGAAGCTGTCGACCAGTTCCTGGCTGATCTTTTCGGACACGTCGCGCTGCCGCAGCCGCGCCAGCTTGAACGCATCCAGCGCCGGCTCGCGCTCGGTCACCTTCAGCATCTCGTGCAGTGCTTTGGCGCTGTCGTGGGCCGCCACCGCGGACTCCTCCAGCAGGTCGTAGAACTGATTGCCTTGGCCGAACATCGTTTGCAGGGAAAACATCGGTGGATGACCTCTATCGTGCCGGCGGCATGCGTCGCGGGAGTGGCTGGAAAAAATAACGCTGCTGCCCGGCAGTGGGCAGCGAAGGGGCGGATTATGACGGTTTCGCCGCCTTCACGCCCAGCAGCGGATGGTTTCAGGGCTCCACCACCCCCACCTGCTAAAATCCGCCAGCGCCATCCGGGCGTGTTGATCAGGCCCACCACGCTCCATGGACGACGATCCAAAACCTCCGTCTACGCCCGTCACCCCGAGCTGTCGACGAGTTGCGCCCGCGTTTCCCCTGACTGACCCGGAGCGCGCGGCATGCTGGAATTCCTGATCGTCCTGGTGCTCATCGCGCTCAATGCCTTCTTCGCCCTGTCGGAGATGTCGGTGGTGACGGCGCGCAAACCCAAGCTGCGCCAGATGGGGACTTCCAGCCGCCATGCCCGCAAGGCGCTGGACCTGGCCGAGCATCCCGACCGTTTCCTGTCCACCGTGCAGGTCGGCATCACCCTGATTGCGATCCTGACCGGCATGTTCGGTGGCGACGCTATCGGCAGTGCGATCGGCACCTGGCTGGGCGAGAAGATCCCGTTGCTGGGCGAGTACGCCCGCCCGGTCGGCGTGGTGCTCGCCGTCGGCCTGATCACCTACCTCAGCATCGTGCTGGGCGAACTGCTGCCCAAGCGTCTGGCGCTGCTGGCCCCGGAAAAACTGGCCGGCATCGTCGCCACGCCCATGCACGGGATATCGCGCATCGCGACCCCGGCGGTGTGGCTGCTGATGGTCAGCACCCGCGGCATGCTCAAGCTGCTTCGGCTGGACCAGACCCAGGCGTCGAGCATCACCGAAGAGGAGATCCGCATGCTGGTGAGCGAAAGCCACGAGCAGGGCGTGATCGACGCCGACGAACGCAAGATGATGCATCGCGTACTCGGCCTCGGCGACCGCACCGCCGACAGCCTGATGACTCCGCGCACCCGGATTACCTGGCTGGATGCCGGCGCTTCGCTGGAGGAAAACCTGGAAACGATGCGCACCTCGCCGGTGTCGCGTTTCCCGGTGCTGCGCGGCACCGACCAGGACGTGATCGGCGTGGTCGAGGCCAAGTCCCTGCTGCGCGCGCTGGCACCGGGGGTGGAGATCGACCTGTTCGGCAGCATGCGCGAGGCGCTGTTCGTGTCCGAGTCGACCCATGCGATGAAACTGCTGGAGATCTTCCGCGAGGAGCAACAATCGCTGGCGCTGGTGGTCGACGAGTACGGCGACGTGACCGGCCTGGTGACGGTCAACGACGTCATGGGCGCGGTGATCGGCCGGGTCCAGGCCGGCATGGGCACCGCCACCACGGAGAGTTCCGAGGAAAGCGTCGGGCCGGTGGTCGAGCGCGCGGATGGCTCGTACCTGATCGACGGCACTCTGCACGTCGAGGACCTGCATGAACTGGTGTCGGGCGAAGTGCCCGGTGAGGACGAGTACGACTTCCATACCGCGGCGGGCATGGTGATCGCCCATTTCGGCCGCATCCCCCATGTCGGTGAACATTTCGCCTGGCCCGGCTGGCGGATCGAAGTGGTGGATCTGGACGGCCCACGCATCGACAAGCTGCTGCTGTACCGCGAACCGCTGCAGGACCCGGACAACGATGAGACCAGCGGGTAGGCCCGGGGAAGAAAGCCCCGCAGACGCGGGCCAGGAGGCGGGAACGCGCGTCTTGCTGGATGCCTTCGCGGCGGGCAATCCCGATGAGGTATTGAAGCTGGGCGAGCTGTTCGGCGGACTTGGCAAGCGCTCGTTCGGGATGCTGCTGTTCATCGCGATCCTGCCCGCGTTCCTGCCGGTTCCGGGCATCGGCGGCATCGTCAGCGGGCCGCTGGTCATGCTGATCGGCGCGCAACTCGTGGCCGGAATGAGCACGCCCTGGCTGCCGGGTTTCGCCGCCCGTCGCGGACCGCGCCGGCAGACGATGGGCCGTTTCCGCGACCGGATTTCACCCTGGCTGTCGCGACTGGAACGGTTGGTGCGCCCGCGCTCGCCGGCCCTGCTCGACCGGCGGCTGGCCAACCTCGTCTCCGGCCTGTTGCTGATCGCGCTGGGCGTGCTGCTGTCGTTGCCGATCCCGTTCACCAACTACCTGTTCGGCGCCCTGCTGTTGCTGTTCGCCCTGGCATTTCTGGAGCGCGACGGGCGCCTGATGGGCGTGGCCTGGATCAGCGGCATGGCGGCGATCACGGTGTTCGGCCTGTTGTCGGGACGACTGGCCACGCTGCTGGCGCTCTGGATGGAACGCCTGCCACAGGGGCTCCCCTGAGCCTCCTCCCCGGCCTCGGCTCTTCTGCGCCAGCTATCCGGGGATAGCGTGGCCTGAGCCGGCGTTGCCGCGCCAGGTTTGTACCTCTTGTATGCGTTCAGACTTCCCTGCTAGGCCAAAGGCACCGGCACGGGTGACTTCAACAAGGCCAGAAAGTCGTCCATCGCCATCGGGTGACCCAGCCAGAATCCCTGCGCCAGGTCGCAACCACGGTCGCGCAGCAGCGTGTACTGGGCCTCGTTCTCGACGCCCTCCGCGACAACGGTGATCCCCAGCGAATGCGCCATTGCGATGATCGCGGTGGTCAGGGCCAGGTCGTCGGCATCGTGAAGGATGTCGGCGACGAAGCTGTGGTCGATCTTGACCCCGTCCACCGGCACCCGCCGCAGATGGCTCAGGCCGGAGAAGCCTGTACCGAAATCGTCCAGCCAGACCCGCACACCGCTGGCACGAAGCTGCTGCAGCATCCGGCTGGCGTGGGCCTCGTCGCCGATCATCGCCGTTTCGGTCAGTTCGACGTGCAGCCGCTGGGGCGCCAGTCCGCTGTGGCTCAGGCTTTCGGCCACGTTGCGCGGCAAGTCGCCGCTGCGCAGTTGCCGTGGCGAGACGTTGACCGAGACGAACAGCGGCTCGGCATCGGGTGATGATTGCCGCCACAGCGCCGCATCCCGGCAGGCGGCAGTCAGTACCAGTGGACCGATCACTTCGATAAGCCCGCTCTGCTCGGCGACATCGATGAAGATCGCCGGTGCCACCAGGCCAAGATCGGGATGGTTCCAGCGCAGCAGCGCCTCGGCACCCAGGAGAACGTTGTCGGCCACCCGGTAGATCGGCTGGTACGCCAGGCTCAACTCACCGCGATCCCAGGCGCCGCGCAGTTCGCCCTCCAGATACACGTGCCGCTCGACCGCCTGGTTCATGACCCGGTTGTAGTAACGCGCACAGTTCTTGCCGGCGACCTTGGCCTGGTACATCGCGATATCGCCGTTCTTCATCAGGGTCGCCGCGGTAACGGCGTCCTCCGGGAACATGCTGATGCCGATCGAGATGCCCAGGAAAACATCGCGCTCCTGCAACGGCAGCGGCGCGGACAGCTCCTCCACCAGCACCTCGGCCAGATCGGCGGCCAGCGTGCGCACGTCGACATCGTCGTCCACGGACTCGATCAGGATCACGAACTCGTCGCCGCCAAAGCGGGCCAGCAGTGCGCCCTCTCCCCCCAGGCGCTCCACGACATCGCGGATGCGCCCGGACACCGCGAGCAGGACCTCGTCGCCGACGTCATGCCCCAGGGTGTCGTTGACCCGCTTGAAGTCGTCGATATCGGCAAACAGCAGCGCCAGCTGCCGGTCGGTGCCGCGCAGCCGCAGCAGACGCTGGTCCAGCGCCTCGCGGAAAGCCAGCCGGTTGGCCTGGCCGGTGAGCGCATCGGTGTAGGCCATCGTGCGGATGTCGTGGTCGTGTCGGGCGACACTTTCGCTCATCCGCCGGAACGCGCGCATCAGGTCCCCCAGCTCGTCGTTGCGGTCGCTGACAGGCGGACGGGTGTCGAACCGACCGGCCTCTATCGCACGCGCGGAGTCGGCCAACTCCCTGATCGGACGCACCAGCCAGCGCTGGATCACCCACAGCACCCCGGCACCCATGACCAGGAAGCCGAGACCCAGCAGGGATATCCAGAACAGCTGGCGTCGGCCCAGTTCGACCAGGTGGCCGCGCAACTCGGCGGCGGCACGGTCCTGGATCGCCCGCAGGGATGCCAGGTCGTAACCGATGCGGATTCCGCCGAGCCGTTCCCTGCCGACCAGGATCGGCGCGGACACATCCATGGTGGAATCGTTGAACTGCGTATGCAGCCCGTCGGCACGGATCGCTCCCTGCGCCAGCGCGTCGGTCATTTCCCGACCATAACCCGGAATCTCTTCGCTGCCGTCATGCAGTACGTTGCCGCGGCTGTCGAACACCAGCACATACGAAACACCCGGCTGGCCCAGCGCGCCGCGTGCCAGCACGCCTATCTCGTCAAGGTCGTGGTAGTAGAGCGGATTGGCCAGCGACTCGGCCAGCGGGATCACCGTGCCTTCTCCTCGCCGCCGCAGGCTTTCGCTGGCCGTGGCCTGCATCGCGGCATGGCTGACGCCGACGACCTCGTCCTGCATCCGGCTCTGTCGATGCAACAACAGCCCGAACAGGACCAGCAGGATCGCCAGCGCCGCCAGCATCATCAGCAGGACCCTGGCCTGCAGCCCATGCGCATATTTCATCGGTGCGAGCGTCATTCGACTTCCGAGCGGACCCGGCGGACCCCGGCCTGGATGCGCTCCAGCGCCCGACGGGAATCGGCATCCATCGGCAGGAAGCGGGTGGTGCCGAAGAACTGGTGCAGCGCCTTGCTCGCCGCCGGATCGGCGGCCGCGGCCGTCAGTACCTCACGCAGCCTCTCCTGCACCTTTGCCGGCATGTCGGCCCGGACCAGCTCCAACGCGCGCGGGTATTCACCGGTACGGCCGATGACCACCAGGTCCCGCTTGAACGCATCGGGCATCCGCGCGGGATTGCCCCAGTCCAGGTTGCTCATCACGCCCACGTCCGCGACCCCCTTGTGCACCCAGGTGGCGACGTTCAGCTCGGAACGGGCGAACAGGTAGCCCAGCCCATCGGAATCGACCGGATCTTCCGGCGACAACAGGATTTCCAGCTTGAGATCCCGCTCCAGCAACTCGCTCGCGGGCACGAAGTAGGCGCTGGTGGATGAGGGCCGCTGGAAGGCGATGCAATGCCCGCGCAGGTCGTCCATCCCGGCGATGCCGCTGTCGCGACGGGCGAAGAACACCGTGTGGTAATGACTCTTGCCGTTGCGCTCGGTCAACAGCAGCGGGACGGCGCCGGCGCGCTCGCTGAGCAGCATCCCCGAACCCGCGGTTTCCGTGACCCAGTCGACCCGTCCGCGGCGGATGTAGCTGGCCATCTGCTGGGGATCGCGGGCCATCAGCACCCTGCCCTCGCGGATGCCCACCCCGGCCATGCGCGGCACCACGTAGTCCAGCAGCGGCTTGAGCTGGTCGTAGTGGGCGCTGGGGTCGTCACTGATGCGTCCCAGCACCAGCACGTCGCTCTCCGCCGCCAGCACCGTGGGCGGATGGCCGCACAGCGCGACCAGCAGGATCATTGGCAGGCCTGCTCGTAAAACCAGGGAAATGCGACGGAAGCGTTCCATCAAGACGGGACCCGACAAAGGCATGGCTGGCAGCCGGCGGGGTAGTGTCGCATGTGCAGCGCATCCGTCCGTCGGGCCGGCGGATGCGGGCATGGCAGGCGGGGCCGGGTCAACGTTGTCCGGCCAGGCGTTGTTCGGCTAATTCGGCCATGCGGCTGGCGTCCGACAGGATGCCCCGCAGCAGGCGCACTTCGCGCTCGTCCAGGTCGGCCCGCAGGAACAGCCGGCGCAGCTTGCGCATCGCCGACTCGGGCGCGCGCCCCTTGTGGAAGTCGATCGCATCGAGGGTTTCGCCCAGCTGCGCGAACAGGCCCTCCAGCTGGAAGTGCGATGCGGGTGGATCGCGCGGCTCAGGCGCTGCCACCGGGCCGGCAGCGTCCAGCAACGCCAGCCGCAGCTCGTATGCCAACACCTGCACCGCCGCGGCCAGGTTCAGCGAGCTGTAATCGGGGTTGGCCGGGATGTGGATCGCGGCGTGGCACAGCTGCAGCTCGTCGTTCTCCAGGCCGGTGCGCTCGCGACCGAACACCAGGGCCACTTCGTCACCGCTGGCCGCCATCGCCACTGCGCGCTCGGCACCCGCACGCGGCAGCAGTTCCTCCAAGGTGACTCGACGACTTCTGGCGGTGCAACCCAGCACCAGCCGGCAGTCGGCGACCGCCTCGGCCAACGTGCCGCAGACCACCGCATCATCGAGTACGTCATTGGCCCCGGCGGCCAAAGCGAACGAATCCACATCGGGCGATTTCTGCGGTGCGACCAGCACCAGCCGCGCCAGTCCCATGGTCTTCAGCGCACGGGCGGCGGAACCGATGTTGCCCGGATGCTGGGTGCCGACCAGCACGATGCGGATGCGGTGGGCAACGGGAAGGGGATTCTGGGCAGGTAGCGGTGTGGCGGTCATGGCGGCAATGGTAAACTCCGCGACCGGCCACGAACCAATCGTGTCATCGCCGCCCGCTCTTTTCCCTCGCCAGTTGCGTCCCCCACCTCCCCGTCCGAGGCTATTTGCCATGCAGAAACCCGCCATCACCCTCATGGTCAAGGCCGCCCGTGCCGCCGGCAACGTGCTGTTGCGCCACATGTACAAGCTGGACGCGCTGAACGTGGTGGAAAAGGACCGCATGGACTTCGCCAGCGAAGTCGATGAACTGGCCGAAAAGGAGATCATCAAGGAGTTCCGCCGCGCCACCCCGGATTACGCGATCCTCGGCGAGGAAGGCGGGCTCATCAAACCCAAGGGCGGCACCGCCCGCTTCACCTGGGTGATCGACCCGCTCGACGGCACCAGCAATTATCTGCGCGGGATTCCGCACTTTTGCGTCTCGATCGCGCTGGTCGAAGCCGGCGAGCCGGTTCACGGGGTGATCTTCGACCCGTTGCGCAACGAGTTGTTCACCGCCAGCCGCGGCAGCGGCACCACCCTCAACGACAAGCGCGTGCGCGTGGCCGACCGCAAGGATCTGGCGGGCGCGATGGTGCTGACCGGTTTCGCGCCGCGCGAGCGCAGCCGCGCCAGTGCCCAGCTCAAATGCATCGACACCCTGCTGACCGAGATCGAGGACATCCGCCGCAGCGGTTCCGCCGCGCTCGATCTGGCCTACGTGGCCTGCGGCCGCGCGGATGCCTATTTCGAGGCCGGCGTGAAGCCTTGGGACATCGCGGCCGGCTCGTTGATGGTGCGCGAGGCCGGGGGCAAGATCAGCGACTTCCGCGACCGTACCACCGGCCCCATGGACGCGCGCGGCGTGAACCCGCGGCCACTGCTGGCCGGCAACATCAAGGTCGCCGGGCTCCTGCAGCAGCGGATCGTCAACACCGGCTACGCTGCCGCATTCGACTGATCGCCAGCCATCACGCACCAACAAAAAGGCCGCGCAATCCCTGCGCGGCCTTTTTGTTGGGTGACAGCGGCAATCCCTACGGTCGACGGGCCAGTGCTGCTTCGTCCTTGGCCTTCGGCATCAGGTCCTGCTTGGTGACCTTCAGGAAGCCCTTGGTCAACAACGGGGCTGCCACGAAGATCGACGACAGGGTACCGATCACCACGCCGATCAGCATTGACTCCGCCATGCCGCGCAGCGAACCGCCGCCGTACAGGTACAGCGCCAGCACGGTCAGGAACGCCACCACCGAGGTGATGATCGTGCGCGACAGGGTCTGGTTGATCGAGGCATTGATGACCGTTTCCGGATCGGCGCGCATCGTGCGGAAATTCTCGCGGATGCGGTCGAACACCACGATGGTGTCGTTGATCGAGAAACCCAGCACCGACAGGATGCCGGCCAGCACGGTCAGGTCGAACTCGTGGCCGCTCAGGGCGAACCAGCCGGTGACGATCAGCGTGTCCTGCAGCGAGGTCAGCACCGCGGAGATCGCGAACTTGCGCTCGAACCGGCTCGAGATGTAGATCAGGAAGCCCACGACCACGAAGATCAGCATCCAGATGCCGTTGAGCGCCAGCTCCTTGCCGACCTGCGGGCCGACGAAGTCGCTGCGCATCACCGTGCCCGGATTGTCGGCGGTCGAGACCGCCGCCGTGATGGCCTGGGCGGTACGCGAGTTGGCATCGGCCGCCGCGTCACCGCCCTCTTCCTCGGACTGCAGCCGCACCAGCAGGTCATTGCCGGAGCCGAACGAGAGCACTTCCGCATTGCCGTAACCGGCATCGGCCAACCGCGATCGCGCGTCGTTGATATCCACCGGCTTGTCGAAACGCAGCTCGGTGACGGTACCGCCGGTGAAGTCCAGGGCGAAGTTGAAGCCCTTGAACGCGATCGCACCGATCGACACCGCCAGCAGCACGATGGAGATGAGGAACGACGCGCCACTCATCCGCAGGAAGTTCAGGTTCGAGTGCACAGGCACCAGATGAAACTGTTTCATGATCGATTCCTGTCGTCAGATGGCAATGGACTTGAGCTTCTTGCGGCCGCCGTAGATCAGCGTCGCAATCGCCCGTGAGCCCGATACCGCGGTGTACATCGAGGTCGCGATGCCGACGATCAGCGATACCGCGAAGCCCTTCACCGGCCCGGTACCGAAGGCGAACATCGCCACGCCGGCCAGGATCGTGGTCAGGTTGGCGTCCATGATGGTGCCGGTCGCCTTCTCGTAGCCGGCCGTGATGGCCGACTTGGGCGGCATGCCGTCACGCAACTCCTCGCGTATTCGCTCGTTGATCAGCACGTTCGCGTCCACCGACAGCCCCACCGTCAGCGCGATGCCCGCCAGACCCGGCAGGGTCAGCGTCGCACCGAACAAGGACATCACCGCGACCAGCATCAGGATGTTGAGCAGCAACGCCAGGCAGGTGATCAAGCCGAACATGCGGTAGTAGACGAGGAAGAACGCCAGCGCGAACAGGAACGAGAAGGTCACCGCGGTCAGGCCGCGCTCGATGTTTTCCCGCCCCAGGCTCGGCCCGACGATACGTTCCTCGACAAAGTCCATCGGTGCGGCCAGCGAACCGGAACGCAGCAGCAACGCAAGATCCGCCGCCTCCTTGCTGCTGTCCAGGCCGGTGGTCTGGAACTCCTTGCCGAACACGCCGTTGATGTTGGCCACCGAGATCACTTCCTCGCTGACACGGGTGCTGCGGATCTCCTGGCCATTGACCACGCGGACCTGCGGAACGCGCTCGATGTACACCACCGCCATCGGCTTACCGACGTTGCCGCTGGTGAAATCGAACATGCGCTGGCCGCCGGCGCTGTCCAGGCGCACCGAGACCGACGGCGTGCCCGACTGCGGATCCAGGCCCGAGGTCGCGCCGATCAGCTGGTCGCCGGAGGCGATGACGCGCTTGTTGAGCAGGATCGGCACCGGCTTGCCGTCCGGCCCCAGCTCCTTGCGGTAATACACCTTGGCCTGCGGCGGAACGTTCCCTGAGGCCACCGCGTCGTACGCGTTGCCCTCGACCACGGCACGGTATTCCAGGGTGGCGGTGGCGCCGATGATGCGCTTGGCCTGCGCGGTGTCCTGCACGCCGGGCAACTCGACCACGATGCGGTCGGCGCCCTGGCGCTGGATCATGGGCTCGGCCACGCCCAGCGCGTTGATGCGGTTGCGCAGGGTGCCCAGGTTCTGGTTCAGCGCGTCGGTCATCATGCGCTGCAGTTCGGTGTCGGGCACATTCATCGTGATCGTCTGGCCCGCGGTATCCAGACGCAGCGCCGGCTGGCTGGCGACGATCAGCTTGCGTGCGTTGGCAGCGTCGGCCGCATCGACCAGGCGCACCACGATGGAGTTGTCCGGGCGGCGGGTGACCGACTCGTAACGCACGCGGCCGTCGCGCAGCACCACGCGCGCGTCCTCGACGATGGCGTCCAGATGTTTGTCGGTCGCGGCCTTCTGGTCGACCTGCATCAGGAAATGCACGCCGCCCTGCAAGTCGAGGCCAAGCAGCATGCCGTTGGCGCCGATCTTGTCGAGCCACGCGGGAACCGTCGATGCGAGGTTGAGGGCGGTCACGTAGTCGTTGCCCAGCACCGGTGCCAGTGCATCGGCCGCCTTCGACTGGAAGTCCGTACCGGTCAGCCGCACCAGCAGGTTGTCGCCGACGATCTCGATCTGCTTGGTCGGGATGTTGGCCTGCTTGAGGGTGTCCGCGACCCGGTCGGCCAGCGCCTGGTCGATGGGTGCGCCGCGGCTGGCGGTGACCTGCACCGAGGGATCCTTCTGGTAAAGGTTCGGCAACGCGTACAGCGTACTGAAGAGGATGGCCAGTATCAGGACGACGTATTTCCAGCGCTCGTAAGTCAGCATCGATTGCCCCTGTGGCGGCCGACCCGGCCGCCGTGCATCAAGAAGAAGTGGTGGAAAAGACCGCTCAGGCCGACTTCAGGGTGCCCTTGGGCAGGACATTGGCGATCGAACCGCGCTGCACGCGGATGCGCACGTTGTCGGCGATCTCCACGGTGATGAAGTTCTCGCCCAGATCGATCACCACGCCGGCGATGCCGCCGTTGGTGAGCACTTCGTCGCCCTTGGCCAGCTGGCCCAGCATCGCCTTGTGTTCCTTGGCACGCTTCATCTGCGGGCGGATCATCAGGAAATACATCACGCCGATCAGCAGGATCGGGAACAGCAGTGACATTCCGAAACCACCGGCAGCCGGGGCAGCCGCTTGCGCGTGGGCGGGGGCGATCAGGAGATCAAGCAGGTTCATGTCGAAATTCCGTGTAGAGGCTGAAAATAGCCGGGGATTATGTCACGGCGGGCTGCGGATCATTTGCTGCGCCGCGGGATGGATGGCAGGACGGATTGGGAAGGCTGGCGCGTGTGGCCCTCAGGACTCGCGTGCAGCGTAGAAGGACTCCCGGAACGCGGCAAAGGTTCCCTGCCCGATCGCCTCGCGCATCTGCGCCATGAGCCGCTGGTAGTAGCGCAGGTTGTGCGCGGTGCCCAGCATCGGCCCGAGCATCTCGTTGCAGCGGTCCAGGTGGCGCAGGTAGCTGCGGGTGAAACCGCCGGCGCAGGCACGGCAGTCGCAGCCTTCCTCGATCGGCCGCAGGTCGTGCTCGTACTTCGCGTTGCGGATGCGCACGGTGCCGGTCGAGGTGAAGAAGTGCCCGTTGCGTGCGTTGCGGGTCGGCATCACGCAGTCGAACATGTCGATGCCCCGCGCCACGCCTTCGACCAGGTCCTCCGGCCGCCCCACGCCCATCAGGTAGCGCGGGCGGTCGGCGGGCAGTTGCGGGCAGGTGTGTTCGAGCATCGCGTTGCGCTCGGCCTCGGTCTCGCCCACGGCCAGACCGCCGATC
>DATJBR010000255.1:0-2176 GCA_035515255.1 Lysobacter sp.
TGCTTGATCAGCGCGAAATCGAACTCGTGCGGATTGCGCAGGCTGATCGCCGTGCACACCAGCGTGCTGACGCCATAACCGTTCAACGAGCTCAGCAGCACCGGGTAATCGCGCAGGAAGCCGATCATGAACGGGGCCAACCCGAGCGCCGCCAAGGTTCCGACGGCCAGCCCGACGCGCTTGCCGAAGAAGCCGAATGCCATCAGCCCCAGCACGACGCCGGCGCCCACCGCGGCAAACACTTCCAGCACCAGCGCCACCGCGCCTTCGATCGGTATCAGCTGGAAACGCGCCACAAGGAAGAACACCAGCGACACCGCCACCGCGCTGGTGAAGGCCGGGTTGGTGACCTTCTTCCAGTAGAAGCTGGCGATCACCGGAAACACGATCGAACCCCACAGCGCGCCGACGAACACCAGCAGGTCGAGGATGTCGATCCGGAAGCTGGCGAAGATCAGGCCGAGCATCGTCGCCACCACCATCGTGATCCGTCCGACCCACAGCATCGTCGCCGGCTTGACCTTGCCGCGCGCGAGGTTCTTGCCATAGATGTCGGTCATCATGATCGACGACAGCGCGGCCAGATCGGAGTCGGCGGTGGAGGACAGCGAGCCCACCACCATGATGAAGAACACCCCGACCATGAACGGCGACAGGTAGGTCGAGGCCATCTGCGGAATCAGGTTGTTGTGGTCGCCATCGGCGGGCGTCATGCCGATCAGCAGCGCGATCACGCCGATCATCCCCAGCCCGATCACGGTGGCGCCGTAGCTGATCGTCGCCGTCACGAACGTGGGTTTGATCAGGTCCTCGCGGACCGCAAACAGGCGCTGGGCGATGGTCTGGTTGCCGATGGCGTAGGCCAGCACCGCGACAAAGTACGGCGCGCCCTGCTCGAGAAATGCCTTGCGCGAGAAGAAGTTGCCCTGCTCGGCGCTGATCCGGTCCCAGCCCTGCGCAAACACCTCGGTGCCACCGGCGCTGAAGAACACCAGCGGGATGATCAGCGCCGCCGCACCCAGCATCGCGGCGACCTGGGCCACGTCAGTCAACAGCGAGGCGCGGAAGCCCGACCACAGGGTGTATGACAGCGTGCCCACACCCGCGATCAGCACGCCATGCACGAAGTCCAGGGGCGACAGCATCGCCACCAGCGCGCCGGCGGCGGTGAAATTGGCCATCAGGCTGATGATGCTGCCCACGATGTTGGACCCGGCCAGGATCAGCTGGCTGGAACGGCCGTGGCGGGCGTGCATGATCTCCGCCAGCGTGTGCGCATCCGGCGCGACCTCGCGGAAGCGGCGCCCGAACGGGTAGATGAAAAGGATCATCAACGCGCCCCACAGGCCGTAATGGATCGGCCCGGAGATGCCGTATTTGTAGCCCGACGTGGCGGCGGCATAGAACGAGGCCGCCCAGATCCAGGTCGCGGTCATGCTCGCGGCCGACACGCCGAAGCCGACCGAACTGCTGGAGGTCATGTATCCGTCGACATTCTCTTTCCGGTGCCCGATCCGCGTGGTGATCAGGAACGTCCCGCCATAGAACAGCAGCATCAACAACAACACGGTGGACGTTTGCAACTGGTGGAATTCGAACGCGGGACTAGCCAATGGTTCCTCCGTTTGTGGGCGCAGGAACCGGATCGTGACCACGACAAGCAAGCGCCACCAGGGCGCTTCATGGAAATTGGAATCGAGTCCGTGACGACAGGGAATGCCCACCTGTCCGACTGCGCCATTAGGCGATCCGGGCCTGCGTAAAAAGCAGTCGTGCGTACCGGAGTCGCGGCGATGTAAGGCGGCCACCCTACCAGAACGCGGCGCTGACCTCGAACCTCACGGAACCTTCCGCCAACGCCAACGGGCCCTGTGCAACGATGGAACGCATGATCTCCTTCATCGTCCCGGCACACGACGAGCAGCGGTTGATCGCCGACACCCTCGAGGCGATCCACGCCGCCGCGTGTGGGGTCGGACTCGGGATCGAACGCGATTACGAGATCGTTGTCGTCGACGACGCCTCCACCGACCGCACCGCGGAGATCGCCATCGATCATGGCGCGCGCGTGGTCCACGTTTCGCACCGGCAGATCGCCGCCACCCGCAATGCCGGCGCACGCGAGGCACGCGGCGATTTCCTGTTTTTCATCGATGCCGACACGCTGATCCATCCG
>DATJBR010000256.1:0-16481 GCA_035515255.1 Lysobacter sp.
TGGTCGGCCTGTTCGCCAGTGGCGACGCGCACGAATCGGAACTGTGGGCCGATGCCGAGGTGGTCGGATCGGCCTACAACCGCTCCTCCTACCAGTCCGTCACCGTGAAGCTCGCCGGCAAGGACGGTTTCACCCAGCTCAAGGCCGCCCTGGCGGCCGACCCGCGGCTCAAGCTCGACGTGGAAACCACCCGCGCCTACTACTCCAAGCAGTCCGAAGGCCTGACCAAACTGATCACGGTGCTGGGCACGGTGATCGGCACTATCATGGCGATCGGCGCGGTGTTCGGTGCGCTGAACACCATGTTCGCCGCCGTCGCCGGCCGCGCGCGCGAGATCGCGACCATGCGCGCGCTCGGCTTCCGCGGGCTGCCGGTGGTGGTCGCGGTGATGCTGGAGACGATGCTGCTAGCACTGCTGGGCGGCCTGCTCGGCGCCGGACTCGCGTGGCTGGTCTTCAACGGCTACACGGTGTCGACGCTGGGCAACAACTTCAGCCAGGTCGTGTTCCAGTTCAAGGTCTCCCCGGAGCTGCTGTGGAACGGCCTGAAGTGGGCGCTCGGCATCGGCCTGGTCGGCGGCCTGTTCCCGGCATTGCGGGCGGCAAGATTGCCGGTGACCGAGGCCTTGCGGGCGGCGTGAGAAGCGGCTGCTGCAATCTGTGTGGCCGCTGGGCCAACCGGTGCCGGTAGCGGCCGGGCTCGACTGGCTGCATTGGCTGTTGCGCTGCCTGCATCGGCTGGCCGCTAATTTGGTGCGTCAGCAATTGACGGGCTGATGATTGGTGCGCGCGGGAGCCGCGGTGCGGGGCATTGCTGCACCCCTCGGTCAGGGCGTCCTGCCCTGACTCGGGGCCGCAGGCCATCCATGGCCTGCTTTCCGCAACAACCCCACACCACGCCTCCCGCCGGATGTCTCGTCGCTTCGGATGGACGAGCCGGCCTTGCTGTAGCAGCGATGTCAGTCGCGAAGCTGCGGATGTCGGAAGCGGTGGTCAGGTCGCGACTCAAGTCGCTCCTACAAGACACCATGAAAACCAAGCGCCTGGGCGGCGTCCTGGGTGGGTATTGCGTAGAGCGGACATGGATGTCCGCGGCGGCGAGCCGGCCATGAATGGCCGACCGAGCCGAGAAGCAATACCCACCCAGGACGCCACTCCCACCTGAAGCCATTCATCGCACACCTTGCCCTTGCTCTTTGCTCGTTGGCTGCCGTTGCCGTTGCCACAATCCATCGACCCACCGCACAAACGACTTCCCGACGGCCGCTGAAGGCATCCGGTCGATAGGCAGACAGCCGCACATCTGGCATTCGCGCTCCGTCAAAACAACACGGGCACCCAACAAAGGTGCCCGTGAGTCTGCGTCGCTATCGCGTGGGCTTCAGTCCCTTCAGTCCGCCCAGTGCCCTGCCCGCGTGGAAGCCGGCAACACGACCGCCGACAGCTTGCGGTCGTTGTCGAGCAGGTACACGGCATCGGCGAGGATCGCGGCGGATTCCTGCAGCAACGGATCCGGCCGATCCTCGGCGGCCTTCTCGCGCGCGGTGTCCTGGCGGATGTCGCGTTCGTTGGCGGTCAGACCGTCGTCGGCGGAGGCCAGAGCCAGCGGATCCAGCGCGAGCCCCAGCTCCTTGCGGGTCTCCTGGCGCTGCTGGCGGCGCGCTTCGTTCGCGTCACGCTCGCTCCGGCGCTCGGTTTCGTTCAACGAGATCGACGTCTTCGCCGACTCGGCACGGAATCTGGCGACATCCTCCTTCCACCACTGGAACTCCAGGTTGTTCGCCACGCGCTGGGTGTGCAGCTCTTCCAGCGTAGGCAACATCGGCGCGAAATTGCCGTACGTCACATGCGGCACCGCGGCGATGCGGGTCCAGGGCAGCGCGTTGTCGTAGGTGCTCTCGCCGTATTCGCTGGCGTCCACCGAGGCCGGGAAACTGATGTCCGGCACCACACCCTTGTTCTGGGTCGAGCTGCCGCCGGGCAGGAAGAACTGGGCGACGGTCAGCTTGACCTGGCCGAAGCGCTCTTCCTCGTTGGCCGGCCAGCGGTCCAGGTCGACCAGGTTCTGCACGGTGCCCTTGCCGAACGTGGTCTCGCCGATCACCAGACCGCGACCGTAGTCCTGGATCGCGCCGGCGAAGATTTCCGACGCCGAGGCCGAGCCGCGGTTGACCAGCACGGCGAACGGACCGTCCCACGCCACGCCGGGCTCCTCGTCGCTGTTGACCGAGATCCGGCCACCGGACTCACGCACCTGAACCACCGGGCCGCGGTCGATGAACAGACCGGTCAACTCGATGGCCTCGTTCAACGAACCGCCGCCGTTGTTGCGCAGGTCCAGCACCACGCCGTCCACTTTCTTGGCTTTCAGCTCGCGCAGCAGCTTGGCCACGTCGCGGGTGGCGGAGGCGTAGTCGTCCTTGTTGAGGCGACGGCCTTCGAAGTCCTGGTAGAAGCCCGGCAGCTCGATGACACCGATCTGCTTTTCGGGCACGTCCCCCTTGGCCGGGATGTCGAGCACCTTCGACTTGGCGGCCTGATCCTCCAGACGCACCCGGTCGCGGGTGATCACCACCCGCACCGGCTTGCTGTCCATGCCCGCCTCGGCGGGCACCATGTCTAGCCGCACCTGCGAGCCCTTCGGCCCACGGATCAACGCGACCACGTTGTCGATGCGCCAGCCGATCACGTCCTCCATCGCGCCACTGGTGCCCTGACCGACGGCGACCACGCGGTCGCCCGGGGCGAGGAGGCCGGACTTGTCGGCCGGACCGCCGGGCATGATCTCGCGGATCGCGACCACGTCGTCCTGCTTCTGCAGCACCGCGCCGATGCCTTCCAGCGACAGCGACATCGACAGGTTGAAGTTCTCCGCCGAGCGTGGGGTGAAGTAGCTGGTGTGCGGATCGATCGCGCTGGTGTAGCTGTTGAGGAACGTCTGGAACACGTCCTGGCCTTCCAACTGGGCGACGTTGTCGGCCAGGCCGGCGTAGCGTTTGTCGAGCGTCTCGCGGATCTTGGCGGCCTCCTTGCCGGCCAGCTTCAGCCGCAGCCAGTCATTGCGCACCGACTGTGTCCACAACTCGTCCAGTTCCGCCCGATCGGCCGCCCACGGCGCCTTCTTGCGGTCGTAACGGAACTCGTCGGTGCCGTCGAAGGTGAAGATGTCCTGCTTCAGCAACTCGCGGGCGTAGGCGATGCGCTCGTCCACGCGATGACGGTAGGTCGCGAAGATCGCGTAACCCGGCTCAAGTTCACCGCTCTTGATCGCATCGTCGAGCTGGGTCTTGTACTGGTCGAAACCGTCGATGTCGGCCTGGGTAAAGAACTGCTTGCCGCCGTCGAGCGCCTCCAGATAGCGCTTGTACATGTCGGCCGACAGCGCGTCGTCGAGCGGCCGCGGGCGGTAGGCGTAGCGGCTGTCGGACAGCAGCCCGTAGACCAGTTTGGCCGCCGTGGCCTGGTCGGCCGTCGGTCCGCTGGGCAGGGCGCCGGCTTTTTTCGGGGTGACCGGCTGCGCCAGCGTGGCCGGCGGATCGCCCGCGAGCGGGGAAACGACCGGACCGTTGTCGGCACGCGCCAGCAACGCCAGGGGCGCGGTCAACAGCAACGCAAGCAGGTGGGTCTTGGCAATCATCGGGAAAGGCTGGGCGGCCGGCAGTGGAGGGGGATGGCGCGGGGACGGCGGAATGGCAGGAGGCCTGGCGCGGAACTGCGAGGCTCAGGTTGCAAGGGGATTGGACAGTTCGACAGTGCCTAAAGTTGCGCCGGCTGTCATGCATGCCAGCGGAATGCAGCGGTTCAATCGCGGAGGCTTCGACCGCATCCGCGCGGCCATGCGTGTCGCACACCGTACGGCATCCGATGTGACGCGAAGACCACGGCCGGACGGCCAACGCACAAGGGCGGTCGCGGCAGAGGCGTCAAGATAAATCAGGCCGTAACCGCCAATCCTGCTTCGGCCGCCGAGCGGTCCGCGTGGTACGACGAACGCACCAGCGGCCCGGACGCGACATGGCTGAATCCAAGCCCCATGCCGAACACTTCCAGCTGCTTGTATTCCTCCGGCGCCCAGTAACGCATCACCGGGTGGTGGTGGGCGCTGGGCTGCAGGTACTGGCCGATGGTGATCATGTCGACATCGTGCGTGCGCAGGTCGCGCAGGGTCTGCTGCACCTGCTCCATGGTCTCGCCCAGGCCGAGCATGATGCCGGACTTGGTGACAACCTCGGGGTGCTGCGCCTTGAACTTCTGCAGCAGGGTCAGCGACCACTGGTAATCGGCGCCGGGGCGGACGTTGCGGTACAGCTCCGGCACCGTTTCCAGGTTGTGGTTGAACACGTCCGGCGGGCTGGTGGCGAGGATCTCCAGCGCCCGCTCCATCCGGCCCTTGCCGCGGAAGTCGGGGGTCAAGATCTCGATCCGGGTACCCGGGCTCTGCGCGCGGATCGCCTCGATGCAGTCGACGAAGTGCTGGGCTCCGCCATCGCGCAGGTCGTCGCGGTCGACCGAGGTGACCACCACGTACTTCAGGCCCATGTCGGCGACGGTGCGGGCCAGGTTCGCCGGCTCGGACGCGTCCGGCGGTTTGGGCCGGCCGTGGGCCACGTCGCAGAAGCTGCAACGGCGCGTGCAGACCTCGCCCAGGATCATGAAGGTCGCGGTGCCGTGGCCGAAGCACTCATGGATGTTGGGGCAGCTGGCCTCCTCGCACACCGTGACCAGCCGGTTCTCACGCAATTTGGCCTTGAGTTTGGCGACCGCGTTGCCGGACGGAATCCGCACCCGGATCCACGACGGCTTGCGCAGCACCGGTGCCTCGGCGAACTGCACCGGCGAGCGGTTGATCTTGTCCCCGGCGAGCTGCTTCACGCCCGGCTGCAGGGATGCCGGGGCATCGGTGCTGATGACCGCAAGCGGGATGGTTTTGGTGGCGTTATCGGTCATCGGAAGCAGTGCTCTTGATGTTGGCTCCCTCTCCCGCTGGCGGGAGAGGGTTGGGGTGAGGGTGTGCGAAACGGACTGGCGTCGAACGCGCGAGTCGCCTGCCCTCATCCGCCCTTCAGGCACCTTCTCCCGAAAACGGGAGAAGGAAAAATCAGCATGCGCTCCCGCTCGCGGAGAAGGAAAGAACACGCCCTTCCGCTTGCGGGAGAAGGAAGAACAAAGGCGCGCTCGCTCGAACGGACGGAAGGCTTCACCAGCTCTCCACGCCCTCCGGCAGCGGCGCGCTTTCGACGGCCAGGCCAAACTGCGCGGCCAGGTGTTCGACCAGCGCCGGCTTGACCGCCTGCAGCCCCGAAGGGCCGCCCAAGTCTACCATCGAGGTCACCTGCAACCCCGCGTAACCACAGGGATTGATGCGCCGGAACGGGGACAGGTCCATGTCGATGTTGAACGCCAGCCCGTGGAAGCTGCAGCCGCGCCGCACCCGGATCCCGAGCGCGGCGATCTTGGCGCCGGCGACGTAAACCCCGGGTGCACCCTCGCGACGGACCGCCTCGATGTTCCAGTCGGCCAGGGTGTCGATGATCGACTGCTCGATCCGGCACACGTACTCGCGCACGCCGACCTTCAGCCGGCGCAGGTCCAGCAGCGGATACAGCACCAGCTGACCGGGGCCGTGGTAGGTCACCTGACCGCCGCGATCGACCTGGATCACCGGGATGTCGCCGGCCATCAGCACGTGCTCGGGCTTGCCGGCCTGGCCGAGGGTGAACACCGGGTCGTGCTCGACCAGCCACAGCTCGTCGGCGGTATCGGCATCGCGCGCGTCGGTGAACGCCTGCATCGCGTGCCAGACCGGCTCGTAGGGCTGGCGGCCGAGGTCGCGCACCAACGCCACAGGCAACCGCCGCCGCTTGCCGATCCTGCCGGCGGTCCCGGCTGGATCGGCGGCATCGGAAACCGCGGCTTCCGCGGGTCCGACGGTATCCGCTACAGCGTCCACTTCACTTCCGGATGATCGCGCAGCAATTGGTGCGCCATGTCGTA
The DNA here is from genome assembly GCA_035515255.1 of Lysobacter sp. GTDB lineage: Bacteria > Pseudomonadota > Gammaproteobacteria > Xanthomonadales > Xanthomonadaceae > Novilysobacter. The sequence goes on from DATJBR010000256.1 coordinate 5,995, forward strand.
TTGCTCGCGGCTGTCGGCCAAAAAGACCACCCGCACCGACACGTACTTGCCGTTGGAGGAATGCTTCCATTCGACCTGCTCGCTGCGCACCTCGATGCCGGCGTCGATCAGGCGCTGCGGCAGTTCGCGCTCCAGCCCGGCATCGGCCGCGCCCATCGCGCTGAGCTGGAACTCGCCCGGAAACTGGAAGCCGTGTTCAGGGTTGTCGGATTTGATTTCCATCCGCTGATTATGGGTGCGATGGCGGGCCAACCCAAGGGCTGCGGGACCGCTTGGGAAGCGCGATGTCACGACCGGACTGACGGGCGATGCACGAGAACCAGCAACTCACCGCGCCTGCCCGGGGCCAGCCCCACACCGCCCGTCCACAACGCGAACGACCGGCTTGCGCCGGTCGTTCGTCGGTTCCTGCCCGGGGATTATCGGAACATCAAGCCACCTTCGCGGCGATGCCCACGATCCGCCTCAGGCCGACTGCCACCACATCAGCAGCTCATGCCACAGGCGCTTGAAGAAACCGCCTTTCTCGACGTCGGCAAGCGCGACCAGCGGCCGCTCGGCAACGACCTTGCCATCGAGCATGACCTTCACCGTGCCGATCGCCTGGCCCTTGCTGATCGGCGCCACCAGGGTCTTGGGCACGTCCATGGTCGGCTTGAGCTGGTCGTACTTGCCGCGCGGGACGGTCACCAGCAGCGGTTCGGCCAGCCCGAGCTGGATTTCATTGGCGTCGCCCTTCCAGACTTTCTGGTCGGCGATCGAGATGTCCGCGTCATACAGTTTGTGGGTCTCGTAGAAGCGGAAACCCCAGTTCAGCAGTGCCTGGCTGTCGCTGGCACGCTGTTTTTCCGAGGTCGAGCCGAGCACCACCGACACCAGGCGCTGCTCGCCACGCTGGGCCGAGGCCATCAGGCAGTAGCCGGCGCCGGAGGTGTGACCGGTCTTGATGCCGTCCACGCTGCTGTCGCGCCACAGCAGCACGTTGCGGTTGGGCTGGGTGATCGGCCCGACGGTGAACTCCTTGATCTTGTTGTAGGCATAGGTCTCGGGGAAGTTCAGCGCCAGTGCGCGGCCCAGCAAGGCCAGGTCGCGCGCGGACGAGAGGTGACCCTCGCCGGGCAGGCCGGTGGCGTTGACGAAATGGGTGTTCTTCATGCCGATGCGCGCGGCGTACTGGTTCATCAGCGCGGCGAACGCCTCCTCGCTGCCGGCGACGTGTTCGGCCAGGGCGATCGCGGCATCGTTGCCGGACTGCACCACCATGCCTTTTTCCATCTCCAGCAGCGGCGCGGTCTGGTTGACCTGGAAGCCCGAGTAGCTGCCGTCGGTGCCCGCGCCGCCCTTGCGCCAGGCGTTCTCGGTCATCATCACCTGGTCATCGGGCTTGACCTTGCCACCGGCCATCTCGGCAGCGATCACGTAGCTGGTCATGACCTTGGTGATGCTGGCCGGTTCCAGCGGGGTGTCGATGTTCTCGCCCGCCAGCACGTCGCCGCTGGCCGCATCCATCACCACCCACGCCGTGCCGACCACTTCGGGGGGCGGCGGGACGGGCAGCGCTTCGCTGGCCGGGGCCTGTTCGGTCGGCTTCGGCAGCGCGGGCGTCTGCGCGAAGGCGAAGCCGACGGCAAGGGTGGTCAATGCGGCAAGGCCGATCACGCGGAAAGCGGCGGGAGACTTCATCGTTCAAAACTCCGGATCGGCCCGTGGCCGACGTGTATCAAGGTGTCTGGGAAGGGAGCGCGGCTATTCGTTGACGCGCTGGGGTGCGCCGAAGCCCAGGCCGGCGATGCGGTTGGCCAGTCCGTTGGCGGTCGTGGCCTCCAGCGGCCCGACCCGCAATCGCCAGACCCGTTGGCCGTTGGCGGTGGCGTCATGCAGGCTGGCGCGGTCGATACCCGCGCCGCGCAGGATCGCCAATGCGCGGTCGGCGTTGTCGCGGGCGGCGAAGCTGGCGACCTGCAGGGTCACGTTGTCGGCCTGGTTGATGCTGGTGACGATTTGAACGGCCGGCGCGGTGCCCGCGGCGACCCGGGCGGTCGATGGAGCCGGCCTGCCGCCCCGGCCGGTGGCGACGCGCACCTTGCGCTGCGCCATCCAGGCATCGAACTCGTCGGCCGTCATTGTCCGGCCGTCCTGGTTCATGTCGAAACGCCAGCTCTCGCCCTCACTTGCGGGCGGTGGCGCCGTCGACGATGGAACGCTCGCCGGCGTTGCGTCTGCCGCCGCAGAGCTCCCGGCCCGGTCCAGGCGGGTAGGCTTGCCGGTGGCAATGCGCACGCCGGGCGGCAACGACAACGCGCCGGCACCCGTGGCACCCTTCGGCAGCGCGGCCACCAGGGTGTCCATCGAGCTGGGAAGCGCCGGGGTTGCTGCCACCGCAGCGACCGCGCGGGCGGCGTCCTCGCGGTCGCGCTTGCCGGCGCGACCCGCGTCATCCTCCCCCGGCTGCAACGCACGCACCTCGACCCGGCCGGTGCCGGCGCGGGTGATGCCCAGCCTGAGGGCGGCGGCATAGCTCAGGTCGATCACCCGGCCCTCATGGAAGGGGCCGCGATCGTTCACCCGGACCACCACGGATTCACCGTTGTCCAGGTTGGTGACGCGCGCGAAACTCGGCAGCGGCAGCGACTTGTGCGCGGCGGTAAACGCGTACATGTCGTAGACCTCCATGTTGGAGGTGCGCCGGCCATGGAACTTGTTGCCGTAGAACGAGGCCACGCCCTGTTCGAGGTAGCCGTCGGTGTCGTCCAGAACCCGGTAGCTCTTGCCCAGCACGGTGTAGACCGGCCGGTTGCCGTAGGCCGAACGGGGTTCGGCGACCACGTCCGGCTCCGGGATCAGCGACACGTCGATGTCGATGTCCGGCGTGGAGTCGGCGATATGCGGCGCGTACAGGCCGCCGGCGGTGTAGTGGCCACGCTTGCCGAGGTCCTCCTGGGCGGGCGGGTACGGCGACTTCTTGCCCGCCTGCGGCTTGGCCGCCGCAGGCTTTCCGGCCACGGCCCCGGCGCTGTTGCCGGGCTTTTTCGGGGCGCTGGCGCAGGCCGCCAGGCCGAGTACCAAGGTCGCGGCCAGCAGCCGCTTCATGCGCCCGGCTGGCCCGCAGCAGCGTTGACGGCGAGGGGGTTCTCGCGGCCCGCGATCGCCTCCGACAACTGGTACACCGCCATCGCGTAGTGCTTGGAAATGTTGTACCGGGTGATCGCGTAGAAGTTCTGGTACGCGATCCAGTACTCCTTGCCGTTCACGCCATCCAGGTTCACCAGGGTGGCGTCACCGGCATGGGCGGCGCGGAGGCTAGGCGTGTAGCCGCGAGCGGCCAGCTGGTCGAGCGTGTAGCGCGGCTCCAGGCCTTCCGGCTCGAAATCCGCAGTTCCCTTGGCACGGTTCGCGCGCACGGTAATCGGTTCGCCGCGCTGCCAGCCGCCCTTCTTGACGAAATAGTTGGCGACCGAGGCGAACACATCGTCGAGGTCATTGAACAGGTCGACCTTGCCGTCACCATTGCCATCCACCGCGTAGTCGCGGTAACTGGACGGCATGAACTGCCCCCAGCCCATCGCGCCGGCGTAGCTGCCCTTGAGGGTGGTGATGTCGAAACCGGTTTCCTTGCCCAGCGCGAACAACTGCGCGAGCTCGTCGCGGAAGAACGCCTCGCGGGTGTTCTCGCGCGCGATCTTGTCGGGCAGGTTGGTGCGCGGATAGGCGAAGGCCAGCGTGTACAGCGCGTCCACCACCGGGTAACTGCCGGCGTTGCCGCCATAGCTGGTCTCAACCCCGAGGATGGCGACAATGATCTCCGCCGGCACCCCGTATTGCGCCTCGACCTTCGCCAGCGCGTCGCGGTGCTGGGCCAGGAACGCCTTGCCGGCGGTGATGCGCGGCTGGGTGATGAAGATCGGACGGTAGTCGCTCCACGGCTTGGCCTCGGCCGGGCGTGACATCGCCTTGATGATGCTGTCGCGGATTTCCGCCCCCTCCATCACCGACCGCACGTAGGCGGCATCCACGTCGTATTTGGCCGATGTGGTCCGCACGAACTCGGGCAGCGCGGCCTCGACCGGCTGCGCGTTCGGCACGGCTGCCGGAGCGGGCTCCGGTGGCATGACGGGTTCGACCACGGCAGCCGGCTCGGGCTGCGGATTCGGCGGTGGGGTCTGCGTGGCGCATGCCACCAGCGCGAGCGGGAGCGCACATAGCAGGGCGCGACTGGCGAGGTATCTGGTCATCGCAGCGAGGTTAGCACTTGTTCGCAAAGGCCTGAACCGGCTCGCCCAGTCAGGTTGGTGTTGTCATTCACACGCGCCACCTGCCGGCGTGGTTCAACGGCCATGCACCGGCCGATGCGCACGTACCGCCATCACCACGCCCATGCCGGCCAGCAACGATATCGCCGAGGTGCCGCCGTAGCTGAGCAGCGGCATCGGCACCCCGACCACCGGCAGCAGGCCCGCCACCATGCCGCCGTTGACCAGCACGTAGACGCAGAACGCCAGCGCCAGGGCACCGGCCAGCAGGCGCGAATAGCCGTCACGCGCCTCCGCAGCAATCCACAGGCAGCGCCCGACCACGAACAGGTACAGCCCCAGCGTCACCGCAACCCCGATCCAGCCGAACTCCTCGCTGAGCACGGCGAAAATGAAGTCGGTGGTGTGCTCGGGGATGTAGTTCAGGTGGGCCTGGGTGCCATCGCCCCAGCCCTTGCCCGACATCCCGCCGCCGCCGATCGCGATTTTCGACTGGATGATGTTCCAGCCCGCACCCAGCGGGTCGCTCTCGGGGTCGAGGAAGGTCAGGATGCGGTCCTTCTGGTACGGCATCAGCAACCAGAACCAGGCCACCGGTGCGCTCGCGGCGATGGTGCCGAACGCGGCGGCGAACCACCACCACGACAACCCGGCCAGATACAGCACGAACGCCCCGCTGATGCCGACCAACATCGCCGTACCGAGATCGGGCTGCAGCAGGATCAGTCCGGTGGGCACGCCGATCAGCACCGCCGCCACCAGCACCACCGGCAACGAGGGCGGTGAAGGCTCGCGGTTGAGGTACCAGGCCACCATCATCGGCAGACTCAGCTTGAGCAGTTCGGCGGGCTGGAAATAGAACACGCCCAGGTTGATCCAGTGCGCGCCGTGCTTGCCCTGGCCGATGAACAGCACCGCGACCAGCGGCAGCAGGCAGAGGGCGTAGACCAGCGGTGTGATGTTGCGCAGCTGGATGGGCGGGACCCGCGACAGCGCCCACAGCACGACCAGTCCGACGGCGAAACGCGAGCCCTGGGCCATCACCAGCGCTTCCGATTTTCCGCCCGCGCTGTACAGCACCGCCAGGCCGATCCCCATCAACGCCAGCAACGCGCCCAGCAACGGCAGGTCGAGGGTGCGCATGACGCGCCACAGCAGGTCGAACAACCAGCGCAGGATCACGCTCATGGCGCAGGCTCCGGGTCGCCGACTGCATCGGACCTGGTGACATCCTCGGCAACGCCCTCACCGGTAGCCGCGGCCTCGGCACCAGCCGGGCTGGCCGCCTCCAGCGGATCCGCCGGCGTGCCGTCCAGCGGCTCCAGTCCTTCGGGCAGCTTGCCCAGCAGCCAGGCGTCGAACACCGCGCGCGCGATCGGCGCCGCCGCACTGCCGCCGTAGCCGCCGTGCTCGACCACGACCGAAATGGCGATCTGCGGATCCTCCGCCGGCGCATAACCGACAAACAGCGCGGTATGCCGCAGGTGGTACGGCAGGGTATGCGGGTTGAGGCTGATGTTGCCCTTGCGGCTGGAGCGCTGGGCGGTGCCGGTCTTGCCGGCAATCGTGTATTCCGCGCCGCGCGCCATCGCCCGCGCGGTGCCGCGCGGCCCGTTGACGGTGTCGACCATGCCTTCCTGCACCGCGTGCAGGTTGGCGGGGTGATCGCTGATCCGGGTGCTCGGCGTCGCCGGCAGCGCCTGCCAGGGCGCCTGGTAGCCGTCGCGCCGCGATGCCAGCAGGCGCAGCTGGTGCAGGTCGCCGCCATTGGCGATCGCCGCGGTGGCGCGCGCCAACTGCAACGCGGTCGCGATCCAGTACCCCTGGCCGATGCCGGAGATCACCGTCTCGCCCGGGTACCACGGCTCCTTGCTGATCGTGCGCTTGTACTCGCGCGACGGCACCACGCCGGCACTCTCGCCGGCCAGGTCGATGCCGGTTTTCTCGCCGAAGCCATAGCGGTGCATGTACTCGGAAAACCGGTCGATGCCCATGTCCAGGGCCAGCTTGTAGTAGTAGGTGTTGACCGACTGCGAGATCGAGTCGCGCAGGTCGGTCCAGCCGTGGCCGCCACGGCTGGCATCCCGGTAACCGCGGCTCTGGCCGGCGATGTGGAACTCGCCGCTGGAGAAGATCCGGTCGGACGGCGTGCGCAGGCCGCTGTCGACCCCGGCCAGCGCGACCATCGGTTTCACTGTCGAGCCCGGTGGCCCGCCGCCCAGCACGTTGCGGTTGAACAACGGCCGCGACGGGTTGTCGATCAGCGCGTTGTAGTCGGCGTGAGAGATCCCGTTGACGAACAGGTTGGTGTCGTAGGACGGCAGGCTGACCATCGCCAGCACCTGGCCGGTCTTCGCGTCCACCGCCACCGCCGAGCCGTCGGCGTCGCCGAACGCGGCGACCATCGCGCGCTGCAGATCCAAATCGATCGACAAGCGCAGGTCCGCGCCCGGCACCGCCGGCACCCGGCCGACCACCCGCATCGGCCGCCCGTCGACATTGGTCTCGACCTTCTCATAGCCGACCTTGCCGCGCAGCGCCGCCTCGTAGGAGCGCTCCATGCCGGTCTTGCCGGTATGGCTGAAGGCGGAACTGGTCTCGCCCATCTCCTTCAGGTCATCGACATCGATCCGCCCGACGTAGCCGATGATGTGGGCGAACAACTCGCCATACAGATAGCGGCGCTGCAGGTAGGACACCACCTCCACGCCCGGATAGCGCCATCGGTCCACCGCCAGCCGCGCGACCTCCTCGGGCGTCACCCGCAGCTTCAGGATGATCGGCTTGTAACTGCGGGTGACCTTGCGGGCCTCCAGGAAGTCCTCGATCTCCTGCGGCGACAGATCGACAATCCCGGCCAGTGCCGGCAACCAGGTATCGGGATCTCCCGCCTCGCCCGGCGTGACCTCCAGCCGGAACGCAGGGATGTTGTCGGCCAGGATCCGGCCGTTGCGGTCGTAGATCAGCCCGCGGCCGGGCACCACCGGGCGCAGCTTGATGCGGTTCTGCTCCGCGCGCGTGGCGTATTTATCGTACTGCCAGACCTGCAGGCGGAAATAGCCCAGCGCCAGACCACCCAGCGCGAGCACCACGCCGAGAAAAGCGATGGCGGCGCGCACCCGGAAATGGCTGGCCTCGACGCCGGCGTCCTTGATCACGCGGCGTGAGCGACGCGGACGCACGGCCTAGCTCCTGCGCCAGCTGCCCAGACGCAGGGCGTCCAGCAGCAGGAACACCGGCGGCCACAAGGCCATGCCTGTCAGCGGCGCGAGCCAGAACATCATCGGCAACGGCTGGATGCCCAGGGCGACATGGATCGCCGCCACCACGATGCGGTCGTTCAGCAGCAGGCCGCCGATCGCCAGCGCCTGCTGCCACAGCGGGAAGAACCGCAGGCGCGCGCGGAAGCGCTGCAGGATGAACGCCATCACCACCAGCCGCAGCGCCTGCTCGCCCAGCAGGCTGCCGAAGCTGATGTCGGCCACCACCCCGACGATGAAGGCGAACCCCAGGCCGATGCGGTCGGGATCCTCGATCACCCAGTAGGCGACCACCAGCGCGAGCCAGTACGGACGGAGCGGCTGCATCGCCGGCGGCAGCGGCAGCAGGCCCAGCAGCAATCCAACGATCACGCTGACGGGCAACAACCAGGACTGGTAGCGGCGGCTCATCGGCGGCCGCCGTCGTTGGCGGGTGCCGACGGGGGCGTGGCTGCCTCACCGGTATCGGCGGCAACCGGCGCTGACGCCGGCGACGCACCTTCCGGAGTCTCCGTAGCGGGCCCGGCCGGCGCCGTTTCATCGTGCGGCAACACGCCGCGCAGCAACAGCACGTCGCGCCCGCGATCCAGCTGCGCCGCCGGCCGCACCTCGCCGACCAGGAACGCGCGGCTGTCGTCGGGATGCAGGGTGACGATCGTGCCGACCGGAAAGCCCGCCGGGAAACGACCGCCCAGGCCGGACGTCAGCAACTTGTCGCCGACCTTGACGTCGCTCGACAGCGGCACGCTGGGCAGGCGCAGCAGGTCGCTGCGGCCCTCCCCATAGACCACCAGTCGCACGCCATTGCGCTCGATCGCCACCGGCACCGCATGCGCGGCATCGGTCACCAGCAGCACGGTGGCGAGCATCGGTTGCACCTCGATGATCTGGCCCAGCAGGCCGCCGGCATCGATCACGCTCTGGCCCAGGTGGACACCGTTATTGCCGCCGGCATCGACCACCAATCGCTGCCGGGCCGGGTCCAGGTCGATATCCAGGATCGGCGCGAGCTGCACGTCCAGACGGTTCCTGTCCGCCGCGTCCAGCAAGCCGCGCAGGCGCGCGTTGTCGGCGGCGAGGGTCTGCAGCCGCGCGATGCGCGCACTGTTGACCAGCAATTCATTGCGCAGGCGCGCGTTGTCGGCGCTGAGCTGGCCCATCGTGCCGGCATCGTCGTAGAGCCGGGTCACCACCCGTCCAGGCCAACCGGCCACCACCCACAGCGGCTGCACCAGCATCGATGCCTGCCCCCGCGCCTGGGTCAGCCAACCGCCACGGTGGTCGAGTACGATCAACACCACCGCCAACACCAGGTAGGCCAACAGCCACAGCGTGGCGGCAACGTCGCCCGGGCGGTTGGGCGTGGAGGAGTTGGCGTAGGAGCGCACGGTGGTTGGTCAGTCGGCCTGCACCGGTTTATTCGGGGGCGAAGAACTCGTTGCCGTGCATGTCGAGCAGGTCCAGCGCGCGACCGCCGCCACGGGCAACGCAGCTCAAGGGGTCGTCGGCGACCTGCACGTGCACGCCGGTCTCCTCGCTGACGAGGCGGTCGAAATCCTTCAGCAACGCGCCACCACCGGTCAGCACGATGCCGCGCTCGGCGACGTCGGCGCCCAGTTCCGGCGGGGTCTGCTCCAGCGCCAGCTTGATCGCGGTGACGATGCCGGCCAGCGGCTCGCGCAGCGCGTCGAGCACTTCGTTGGCGGTGATGGTGATCATCTTCGGCACGCCCTCGGCGAGGTTGCGCCCGGTGATCTCCATGCTGGTGTTCTCGGCCTGCGGATACGCGCAGCCCAGGGTTTCCTTGACCCGCTCCGCGGTCGCCTCGCCGATCAGGGTGCCGTAGGTGCGGCGCACGTAGGCGATGATGGACTCGTCGAACCGGTCGCCGCCGATCCGCACCGATGCCGCGTAGACGATGCCGTTGAGCGCGATCACCGCAACCTCGGTGGTGCCGCCGCCGATATCCACCACCATCGAACCGCGCGCCTCGGCCACCGGCATGCCGGCGCCGATCGCAGCCGCCATCGGCTCCTCGATCAGGTACACCTCGCGCGCACCGGCCTCCTCGGCCGATTCCTTGATCGCCCGGCGCTCGACCTGGGTCGAGCCGCACGGCACGCACACCAGTACCCGCGGGCTGGGCCGCAGGAAACGCGACTTGTGCACCTTGCGGATGAAATGCTTGAGCATCTCCTCGGTGTAGGTGAAGTCGGCGATGACGCCATCCTTCATCGGCCGGATCGTGGTGATGTGGCCCGGCGTGCGGCCCAACATCTGCTTGGCCTCGGTACCGACCGCTGCGACGGTGCGGTTGCCGCCGACCACCCGGTCCTGGCGCACCGCGACCACGGACGGCTCGTTCAGTACGATTCCCTGCCCGCGCACGTAGATCAACGTGTTGGCCGTGCCCAGATCGATGGACAGGTCGTTGGAGAACATGCCGCGAAACTTCTTGAACATCGTGGATTGGGCCGTGGAAGGGGTGCCGGAAGCGGTCGACTAGACTAGCAACCGCCCCCTTGCCGGGCAAGGGAAAATGGCGTACCTCGGCGCTTTCGGACGTTTATGGTCGCCTTGCCAGATCCGATGCGTGCCCGGCGCATGTCTGGCGCACGGCCCGCACACGGACCGGCGACACCGGACCGCTGCCCGCACCTGCTGGCCGCGTTCGCGACTGGCCGCAACCCGGGCCAACCGCTAATCTATGCGGCGCGCGCCGTCCGGCGGCGAAACCCGTCAATTCCCAACCCTGCCCTGCGCTCCGGCGGCGGGGGCCTTCCGGAGTGTGATTACCGATGTCTGCCCTGATCTGCGGCTCGCTGGCGTACGACACCATCATGGTGTTCCCCGACCAGTTCAAGAACCACATCCTGCCGGACAAGGTGCACATCCTGAACGTCTCGTTCCTGGTGCCGCGCATGCGCCGCGAGTTCGGCGGCTGCGCCGGCAACATCGCCTACAACCTCAAGTTGCT
>DATJBR010000257.1:0-3923 GCA_035515255.1 Lysobacter sp.
CCCACTTCATGCAGCGCGCCGATGTGCAGCACGACCAGCAGCAGCAGCACCAGCGGCAAAGCGATCACGTGCAGGGCGAAGAACCGGCCCAGGGTGGCATCGGAAGGCAGGTAGTCGCCCATGATCCATTCGGTCAGGCCGGGCCCGATCACCGGGATCGCCCCGAACAGCGAGATGATCACCTTCGCGCCCCAGAACGACATCTGGCCCCACGGCAGCACGTAGCCCATGAAGGCCTCGGCCATCAGCACCAGGTAGATCAGCATGCCCAGGATCCACACCAGCTCGCGCGGTTTGCGGTAGCTGCCGTACATCAGGCCACGGAACATGTGCAGGTAGACGACGATGAAGAACAACGATGCGCCGGTGGAGTGCATGTAGCGGATCAGCCAGCCCCACTCCACGTCGCGCATGATGTATTCGACCGAGGAGAACGCTTCCGCCGCGCTCGGCTTGTAATGCATGGTCAGGAAGATGCCGGTGAGGATCTGGTTGACCAGCACCACGATCGCCAGCACGCCGAAGTAGTACCAGAAGTTGAAGTTCTTCGGTGCGTAGTACTCGGTCATGTGCTTGCGGTAGACCGGCATCATCGCCGGCGCGCGCTCATTGACCCAGTCCATCACGCCATTGGCGCTACGGATGAAGATATTCGCCATGGCTCAGACAGCTCCCTGGTTGGAAGAGGGATCGAGGCCGATCACGATGGTGTTGTCGTCGGCGTAGAAATGCGGCGGCACCAGCAGGTTGGTCGGTGCCGGCACGCCATCGAACACGCGCCCGGCCATGTCGAACTTGGACTTGTGGCAAGGGCAGAAATAACCGCCCTTCCAGTTCGGATCGAACGGCTCGGGGCGGATTTCCGCCTTCATTTCCGGCGAACAGCCCAGGTGGGTGCACAGGCCGACCAGCACCGAGACGTCGCGTTTGATCGAACGCAGCTCCGGGAATTCCGTCAGGACATACGCCGGCTGCTGATCCGGATTTTTCGACAGCGGATCGCGCAGGTGGTCGTCCAGCGTCGGCAGCAGTTCCAGTACCGCTTCGGTGCGACGGACGATCCAGATCGGCTGGCCACGCCACTCGCGGACCAGGCGCTGGCCATCCTCGAGCGGGGTGATGTCGACCGTGATCGGTGCGCCGGCCTGCTTGGCCCGGTCGCTCGGATTCCACGACTTGATGAAGGGCACGGCGGCGAAACCGACACCGACGGCACCGACAACGCTGGTGGTCGCGGTCAGGAACCTGCGGCGACCCTGGTTGACGGGTTCGTTCGCGGGATCGCTGACAGGCACATGTTGAGGATCATTGACCCCTGGGTTGGTCATCCGGCACTCCGCAAAGCTGGTAATCGACGTTCCACCACACGACCGGCACCACTGGCGACGGCTGGCGGCTCATAAAGACGGGGAAGTGTAACGGAATGATGAACGGCGCGACAATCCGGTGCGGCATCAATCCGGCATCGCGGCACCCCATGCCGCGCCCGTCAATGCCCTTGCCCAGGCCTGCTCTGCCTAGTGCACGGCCCGGTAGCGCTCGGCCAGCACACCCACGCGCTGCACGTACCGCTGCGTCTCACCGTAGGGCGGCACGCCCTTGTATTTGTCCACGGCGCCCTCGCCGGCGTTGTAACCCGCCGCCGCCAGGGTGAGGTTGCCGTCGAAGCGCTTCAGCAGCCAGGCCAAGTACTCCACACCCCCCTGGATGTTCTGGCTGGCATCGAACGCGTTGCTGACATTGAACCGCCGCGCGGTGGCCGGCATCAGCTGCATCAGCCCCTGCGCGCCCACCCGGGACAGCGCATTGGGGTTGAAAGCGGACTCGGCATGGATGATCGCGCGCACGATCGCCTCGTCGATGCCGTGCTTGCGCGCGGCGGCGGCAATCTCATCGCGGTAGGCATCGGTATTGAGCCGGACATTGCCGAAATTGACGCCCGGCGCAGCGCCACAGGCGTAGCAGGTTTCCAGGAAGCTGTACTGGATCGTGCGCACCGCGCCGGCATCGGCGAGGCCCTTGGGTTTCGCACTCGTGTAATGACGGACGCCGTCCTTGATGTAGGAATACACCTGCCCCTGGACGCGCCGTGCGCCGCGCGTTCCGGGCTTCACCGGACTGACCGGCGCGGCATTGGCCAGAAAGGTCGACGGGGCACCGCCGTTGATCGACGCCGGCGAACCCCCGGTCACATTCGCCGACGTGACACTTCCGACAGCGGCGTCCGGAGGCGGCGCGGATACCGGCAGGCGCGACGCCACAGGCCGCTGGACCGGAGCATGACTGCTGACCGGACTGCATTTCGCGCCGGCGATCCGCTTGCTGACGTAACTGCGGGCGCCATCGGGAGCGTCGCAACGATAAACCGTGCCGGCCGCCACGGGTGTGGCAACCAGCAGGCATGCAAGTCCGAACAACGGCAGAGTCCCCCTCATACCGGCCAGTGTCTCCTTTCGCCTTGACAGTGCCAAGTGCTTGATCCGTAAAACGCGATGACTACCCCATCCGCGGCCATCGGGTCGCTAGACTAGCGGTCTTTCCCAACCAGATCCGGCGCGGAGTCACCGCCGCCCTACCCGGACTCACCCAATGACCAACACTTCAGCTCCCTCCGTGCCCGCGAACGACGCAGCATGCGCCCAACCCACCCGTGGCAAGCTCTTTATCCAGACCCATGGCTGCCAGATGAACGAGTGCGACTCGGCCAAGATGGCCGATGTCCTGGCCGAATCCGACGGCCTCGAGCTGACCACGAACGTCGAGGAGGCCGACATCATCCTGGTCAACACCTGCTCGATCCGCGAACGGGCGCAGGACAAGGTATTCAGCCAACTCGGACGCTGGAAAGCCCTCAAGCAGGGCGACAAGCCTGTCCTGATCGGTGTGGGCGGCTGCGTGGCCAGCCAGGAAGGCGCGGCGATCATCAAGCGCGCGCCATACGTGGACCTCGTATTCGGCCCGCAGACCCTGCACCGCTTGCCGGAACTGATCCGCGAACGCCGCGAGTCGGGCGTGCCGCAGGTCGATATCAGCTTTCCGGAAATCGAGAAGTTCGACCGCCTGCCGGCACCGCGCGCCGACGGCCCCAGCGCCTTTGTGTCGATCATGGAAGGCTGCAGCAAGTACTGCAGCTTCTGCGTGGTGCCCTACACCCGTGGCGAGGAAGTCAGCCGGCCTTTCGAGGACGTACTGGTCGAGGTCGCCCAGCTGGCCGCGCAGGGCGTGCGCGAGGTCAATCTGCTCGGGCAGAACGTGAACGCCTATCAGGGCCCCTATCCGTCCGACGACGATGCCGACCGTGGAGAAACGCGCATCGCCGATCTCGGCCTGCTGATCCGCACCATCGCGCAGATCGACGGTATCGACCGCATCCGCTTCACCACCTCGCACCCGCTGGAGTTCTCCGACTCGCTGGTGGAGGCCTATCGCGACGTGCCGGAGCTGGCCAACTACCTGCACCTGCCGGTGCAGGCGGGTAGCGACCGGGTGCTGGCGGCGATGAAACGCGGCTACACCACGCTGGAGTTCAAGCAGAAGATCCGCAAGCTGCGGGCGGTGCGTCCAGGCATCTCGATCTCCTCGGATTTCATCGTCGGGTTTCCCGGTGAGACAGAAGCGGATTTCGAGAAGACCCTGAAGCTGATCGAGGATGTCGGCTTCGACCAGTCCTATTCATTCGTCTATTCGCGCCGTCCGGGCACTCCGGCCGCGGACCTGGAAGACCTCACCAGCGATGCCGACAAACAGGCTCGGCTGGCGCGCTTGCAGGCATTGCAATGCCAATGCGAAAAAGATCAGCGAGGCCATGGTCGGCAGCACCCAGCGGGTGCTGGTCGAAGGCCCTTCACGGCGGGATGCCAGCGAACTGACCGGCAGGACCGAAAACATGCGCTCGGTGAACTTCGCAGGGCACCCGCGTCTGG
>DATJBR010000258.1:0-2417 GCA_035515255.1 Lysobacter sp.
GCGCATGGCGATGAACAGCTTCCCGTTCTTCGGCGCCACCACCGCCGCCGAGTTCGATGAGCAGACCCGCGCCGGCACGCCAGACCCGGCCACCGGCAAGCCGGATCCCGCACGAGTGGCCGCGTTCCGCGCCGCCCACCCTGCGGCGCAGCGCTTCGCCGAATGGGCCGGCAGCGCGCCATGGCCGACCAGTTTCGCCAACACCCGCTACAACGGCGTCAACGCCTTCCGCTTCGTGAACGACGCGGGGCAGGCGCGATACGTGCGCTGGTCGATGGTGCCGCGTGCCGTGTTCGCGGCAATGACGCCCGCCGAGCGCGAAGGCGCCGACGCCGGCTTCCTCGCGACCGACCTCGACCGCCGCCTCGCCGACGGCCCGCTGCGCTGGGACATGGTGGTGACCGTCGCGGAGGCCGGCGACCCCATCGATGACCCATCCCGGCTCTGGCCCGACACGCGCCAGCAGGTGACCGTCGGCACGGTGGTGATCGAACACGCCGTGCCGCAGGCCGACGGTGCCTGCCGCGACCTCAATTTCGACCCGCTGATCCTGCCCGTCGGCGTGGAGGGCTCATCCGACCCGATCCTCGCCGCGCGCTCGGCGGTGTATTCGGTGTCGTTCAACCGTCGCCTGAAAGAAGTCGCACACGGTGCGCTCGACGCACCCGCCGCCCCGACCCCGAAGGAGGACGCGCCATGAGCCGCCCCGGCTTCAAGCTCCCAGCGCGCATCCTCCACTGGACCATGGCCCCGCTGGTGCTGGCGATGCTGTTCGTCGGCGTCGGCATGGTCGCCTCGCTGGAATGGCGACCCACGCTGATCGCCTTTCACCGGCCGCTGGGCGTGGCGATCCTGCTGCTGGTGCTGATCCGCCTCGGCTACCGCTGGCGAAACCCGCCACCGCCCCTGCCCTCCGACCTGCCCCGCGTGCAGGCGCTGGCCGCGCTCGCCTCGCATTGGCTGCTGTACGGCCTGCTGGTGGCGATGCCGCTGATCGGTTGGGCCATGCTCTCGGCCGGCGGCTATCCGGTGGAGCTGTGGCCCGGCCTGCAGCTGCCATCGATCGTCCCGCACGACGCCGGGCTCTACGCCCCGTTGCGCAGCGCCCACTCCTGGCTGTCGCGGTTGCTGTTCGCGACCATCCTGCTGCACATCGCCGCCGCCCTGTACCACGCGTGGGTGAGGCGGGATGGCGTATTTGCGGCGATGGCGCGCGGCCCGGGCGAGGACTGAGATCGCGGGATGTTCTGAACAGCTGCCGTCGTCACCGCGAAAGCAGGGATCCAGTGACTTCGACTACTGGAAGCAAAGGCTCCGGGGAACTCGCTATGCTCGCCCTCCGGGTCGTCTCTGCGAGACGATCTGCGCGCTCTGCGCTTGTCCCGCCTCCGCGGGAATGACGAGCAAAAACCGGGTTGTTCAGACCTTCCCCGGCCGGCCAGTCGGCCGATGGCGTCCCGAAGTACCGGTTTCATTCGGGATTAACCGCCCGGCGCGGACGATGCCATGCCCACCTCAGCGAAGGAGACCCCACCATGCGCAACGCACTGATGGCCTCGGCCCTGATGGCTTTCGCACTGATCCTGGCGAGCGCGGGCGTCAGCGCCCAGCAGACCGAAAATAAATGGCGGCTGGAATTCAGCGGCAATGCCGAGTCCACCGGAGACGTGGTGCTGGCATTGGCACCCGAAGGCGAAACCGCGGTCGTCGTCACCGTGCCGATCGCCGAGGACACCCGTGAGAACGACATCGCCAGCGCGGTCGCCAACCAGTTGCGTCTGCAACTCGGCGACACCTACCAGGTGGAGCGCGACGACGGCGAGGACGTGCTGGTCAAACGCCGCGCAGGCGAGAGGAAGTTCAGCGTGGGACTGGTGGAGAACACCGTGGAAGGCCTGAGCCTCGACCTCGCCAGGGAGTGACTCGCCCGGGAATGATGATCACGGCGCCTGCAACACCTTTTCCGCATCGACCACATCCACGCCCTGCATCTGCCCCAGCAGACTGTCGAACCAGGGCTTGTGGGATGCGCCGACGATCGACAGCACGCGCGCACCCGGCTGCTCGCGGAACGCCGCGCGGATGTTGGCCACCATGCGCAGGTTGCGGGTCTCCCAACCGGCGACATAGATCTGCGCGTATTGCCCCGGCGACGCCTCGCGCATCGCGGCGCCGAAGTCGCTGTCGGCCTGCACGCGGCGGACATCGGGACGGTTGATGTAGCGGTACAACGCCAGCAGGTCACCGCGTTTGATGAGTTCGTCCTCATGCTCGCGCAGGGGCTGCGTCTGCGCTTCGGCGGACTTCCATGCCTGCCGGATCGCATTGGCGTAATCACCCACCTCCGCATCCGGTATCGCCACGTTGTCACCGGTGTGGTCGTCGACCGGGAACACCCGCTGCAATCCCAGCCGGGC
>DATJBR010000259.1:0-4445 GCA_035515255.1 Lysobacter sp.
ACCGACAGCCAGCCGGCCTCCTGCAGCGCGGCGATGCCCTTGCCTGCCAGCACCACCGTCAATACCGCGATCAGGATCGAGCTGATCGAGAAGAACTGCGCGATCGGCAGCCTGCGGCTGTAACGCAGCATCGCCCAGGCCATCGCCGCCAGCACCATCGCGCCCAGTCCGCCGCCGGCCAGGATCGCGCCGCCGTTGCCTTGGCTCCACAGCGCGGCATAGAACAGCACGGTCTCGAACACCTCGCGATACACCACCACGAACGACAACAGGAACAGGAACCAGGCTGAACGCTTCGACAAGGCGTGGGAAAGCTTGTCCTTGATGTAGCGCTGCCACGCGCCGGCCTGGCTCTTGCCGTGCATCCAGATACCGACGAACAGCAGTACCGCCGCAGCGAACAGGGCGGCGAACCCTTCGGTCAGTTCACGGCTGGCACCGCTGATGCCGACCAGGTAGGTGGCCGCAAACCAGGTCAGGCCGCCGGCGAGCAGCGCTCCCACCCAGCCGGCGTGCACGTAGGGCATGACTTCGGGACGCTCGGCCTTGCGCAGGAAGGCGATGATGGCGATCAGGATCAGCAGCGCTTCCAGCCCCTCGCGCAACAGGATGGTGAGCGCACCGAGGAACGCCGAGATGCCGCTGGACGTGTCCGGCACAAGGGCGACTTCCGCCTCGCCGAACAACCCGTCCACCACCTCGACCTGGGCGCGCACCTCATCGGCACTGGCGGAACGGCCGATGCGAGAACGCAGCTCCGCCATCGCGCCTTCGATCCTTGTCATCAGCGCCCGGTCGCGTGCAGCCAGCAGCGGCTCGACCGGCTCGAAGCCGTCCAGATAGGCCGACAGCGCCAGATCGCGGGCGGCACGCTGGTCGCCCGCCTCGTACGCGCGGGTGCTTTCCGCCAGTCGCGAGCGGGCCAGCGCCAGCGAGCCCGCGGGTTTGGGCTCGACCGCTTGCGGCTGCCGGCGCAGGTAGGCGGTCAATGCCTGGGCATTGTCTTCACCGATGCGTGTGGCCAGCGCGGCCGGGGTTACCTGGGTCAGGGTGCCCAGATCGGGAAACTCGCGATGCAGCGCGTCGTCGGCTTTCCACAACTGCTCCCCGCGTTTGGCCAGATCGACCGGATAAGCGTACTGCCCGATGTAGAACGACAGCGCCCAGCGATCCTCGGCCGGCAGGTGGGCATAGCTCGCCATGCCGGTGCCTTCCAGCCCCTGCTCTATCACCTGGTACAGGGCGAAGATGCTGCGTTCGCGGGCACGCGATTCGTCGGTGAAATCGATCGGCGCCGGATCCAGTGCCACGCCTGCCGGGCCGTCGCCGGCGCCGGTCACGCCATGGCAACTCGCACAATGCTGCTGGTAGAGGTGCGCCGCCCGGCCCAGGTCGGGGGTGCCGGCAGGAGCCAGCGGCATCGGGTAGGCCGCCAGCAGTTCGCCCGCCAGACTGCGCGCCAATTTCGCCACCTCCGCAGGTGCCGACTTGGCGGCAATGGCGAGTTGCAGCCGCTCCGCATCACTGACCAGTTGCGGCAAGCCCTCGGTGGGCGGCAACGCAGTCAGACGCGCACGCACGGCCTCGGAAAACTCGCCCATCTCGGCATATTCGCCCTCGCTGACGACCTCACCTTCCTGCACCGCAGCGGGGTAGTCGACTGCGATGTAGTCCAGCAACCGCCAAGCGGTCTGCGCGTTCGGATCGGCGGCATGTGCGGGAACGGCGAACGAGAAGGACAACAGCAGGAAAGCAGCCAGGCAGCGCAGGAGATTGGGCATGGGAAGGGTGACGCGGGAAAGAAGTCCGCAAATTCTACTTCACAAATGAGAACTACTCTCATTGATGATTGTCCACGCCCGGGCCGTCGGCAGCCCGCTCCGACGCGGCGGCTATCATTGCTCCAGTCCCGCGATCGCCGAGCCTTCATGACCAGTCCACTGTTGAACCTGCGCGAGGGCCCCGTCGCCCGTCTGCGCCTGAACCGTCCCCTCGTGCACAACGCCTTCGACGCGATGCTGATCGCGGCGCTGACCGGCGCGCTGGATGGGCTGGGCCGCGACGACAGCGTCCGGGTGGTGGTGCTGGAAGGCGAAGGCGCATCGTTTTCCGCCGGCGCCGACCTGCACTGGATGCGCGGCATGGCCGCTGCCAGCGAGGCGGAGAACCGGGAAGATTCGCTCGCCCTCGCCCGCCTGATGCGCACCCTCGACGAGCTGCCCAAACCGACCATCGCCAAGGTGCATGGCGCCGCGTTCGGTGGTGGCGTCGGGCTGGTCGCGTGCTGCGACATTGCCATCGGCGTACCGGAAGCGAAGTTCGGCCTGACCGAAAGCAGGCTCGGTTTGCTGCCGGCGGTGATCTCGCCGTATGTGATCGAGGCCATCGGTGCACGGCAGGCGCGGCGCTGGTTCGCTACCGCGGAAATCTTCGATGCCGATCAAGCGTGTCGCATGGGATTGCTGCATGAAGTGGTCAACGCGACCACGCTGGATACCGCGGTGCAGCGCCAGATCGACCTGCTGCTGAAGGCCGGCCCGCTGGCGTCGGCGCAGGCGAAGGCGCTGGTGCGCCGGGTCGCCTCGCACAGCGACGGCGCCCGGCACGATGCCGACAATGCGAGCCTCATCGCGAGATTGCGGGTATCGCCGGAAGGTCAGGAAGGCCTGGCGGCGTTCCTCGACAAGCGCAAGCCGGGCTGGACGCCATGACCGCGCCGTCACTCCGGATCGGCCCTCACATCGCGACGAGACCTGCCATGTTCACCAAGATCCTGATTGCCAACCGCGGCGAGATCGCCTGCCGCATCATCCGCAGCTGCCGCGGGCTCGGCATCCGCACCGTCGCGGTGTATTCGACCGCCGATGCCGACGCTCAGCACGTGCGCCAGGCCGACGAGGCGTATTGCATCGGCGGGCCGACTCCGGCGGAGAGCTATCTGCGCGGCACGGCGATCATCGAGATCGCCAAGCAGACCGGCGCGCAGGCGATCCATCCCGGCTACGGGTTCCTGTCGGAAAACGCCGACTTCGCCGACGCGGTCGAGGCCGCCGGCATGGCATTCATCGGCCCGAAGGCCGCCTCGATGCGCAAGATGGGCAGCAAAGCCGGCGCCAAGGACCTGATGGCCGCCGCCGACGTACCAGTGGTGCCGGGCTATACCGGCGAGAACCAGGAGCCCGCGCACCTGCATGCCGAGGCCGACCGGATCGGCTACCCGCTGATGATCAAGGCCGCCCACGGCGGCGGCGGCAAGGGCATGCGGATCGTGCGCGCATCAAACGAGTTCCTCGCCAATCTGGAGTCCTGCCAGCGCGAAGCGAAGAACGCATTCGGCCGCGATCGGGTGCTGCTGGAACGCTATGTCGAGCGCCCGCGCCATATCGAGATTCAGGTGTTCGGCGACGAACACGGCAACGTGATCCACCTCAACGAGCGCGAATGCTCGGCCCAGCGCCGCTACCAGAAGGTGCTGGAGGAGTCGCCGTCGCCGTTCCTCACTCCCGCATTGCGCGAGCAGATGGGCGCGGCGGCGGTACTGGCGGCGCGCGCTATCGACTACGTCAACGCCGGCACGGTGGAGTTCATCGTCGGCCAGGACGGCAGTTTCTTTTTCATGGAGATCAACACCCGCCTGCAGGTCGAGCATCCAGTGACGGAGTTCGTGACGGGGCTGGATCTGGTCGCCTGGCAGTTGCAGGTGGCTGCGGGCGAGGCGTTGCCGTTGGCGCAGGAGGCCATCCGGCGCGACGGCCACGCGATCGAGGTGCGGTTGTATGCCGAGGACCCCGAGGCCGGCTTCCTGCCCGGCTCGGGCCGGCTGGAGCGCCTGCGCCTGCCGATGGCCAGCGAGCACGTCCGGGTCGATTCGGGTGTGGTCGAAGGCGACACGGTGACGATTTTCTACGACCCGATGATCGCCAAGCTCATCGTCCACGACATCGACCGTCCCCGCGCCCTCGCCCGCCTGCGCGACGCGCTGGCGCAATGCGAGATCAGCGGGCCGAAGTCGAACATCCCCTTCCTGGAACGGCTGGTGCGCCATCCGGCGGTGGTCGAAGCAAGCATCGACACCGACTACCTGGACCGCCATCTCGACGAGTTCATGCCGGCCACCGATACGCTCGATACCGACCTGCTGCTCGCCGCCACGGTCGCCCGCCTGCTCGGGCAGGAACAGCAGGCGCGCAGGCAGGCCGCGGGTTCCAACGATCCGACCTCGCCCTGGGCGATCGCCGACGGCTGGCGCCTCGGACACGGCAGCCGCCGCAGCCTCGCGTTCGGCTGGCGCGACCAGCGGCTCGAAGTCCACGCCAGCGGCAGCGGTGGCGATTACCACATCGAACACGCCGGCGAGGCGCACGACATCCGCGGCGCACGACGCGTGTGCAGCGGCCTGAGCCTGCGTATCGGCGACCGCGCGCGACGCTTCGAGGTGTTGAGTC
>DATJBR010000260.1:0-6687 GCA_035515255.1 Lysobacter sp.
CATGCGTCTGGTCGCGCCATTCAATGATCGCGTGCTGGTGCATATCGACCTGCATGAAACCACCGATACCGACGAGTCCGAGTTCCGCCCCGCACTGGCGGCGCGCGACGGCAAGCCGGACGTGCCGGGTGAGATTCCCGACGGTTTCTATCTGGTCGACGACAGCGAAAACCCGCAGCCCGGGTTCCAGCAGGCCATCATCGCGGCGGTCGCCGAGGTCACCCACATCGCCCCGGCGGATGCCAATGGTGAAATCATCGGCTCGCCGATGGTGGCGCCGGGCGTGATCGAGTACGCGCTCAAGCCGCTGGGCCTGTGCGCGGGTATCACCAACGCGCGTTACAAGACCACCACCGAGGTCTACCCGGACAGTCCACGCGCCACCGCAGAACAATGCAATGCCGCGCAAGTGGCCGCGGTGCGCGCGGCGATCGATTTTGCATTGGCGCACAGCGGCTGAGCGCGGATAACGCTTCGACCGGATCATTGATGCCATGAACGGGCGCGCGGCGACGCGCCAATCACGCCCGCAAGCGCAGTGTCCGGGGGCGCCCACCCCCGGAGTAACTGCCATGGCCCGCGACATCCTGAAGACGCTGACGACCGAGCACCAGACGGTGCGTGCTTTGTTCGAAGAAATGAACGCGACCACCGATCGCGCGAAGAAGACCCGTGCCTCGCTGCTGGAACGGATCGAGACCAGCCTGCTTTCACATGCCAAGTGGGAGGAGCAGGTGTTCTATCCGGAATTCAAGAAGCGAGCCGACCGTGACGGCCTGCAGACCCATGCCGAGGCGGTTGAGGAGCACCGCGCGGTCGAGCAGACAGTGATGCCCGACGTGCACGCGGCCGACGTGGAGACGCCGGAGTTCGCCGGTCGGGTAAAGGTGTTCGCCGAGATGGTGGACCACCACGCCAAGGAGGAAGAGAAGACCATGTTCAAGATGGCGCGCGAACTCTTCAGTACGGAAGAGCGTGCCCGTCTGGACGAGGAATACGAGGCCTGGAAGCATTCCGGTGCCGCCGCCAGCGTCATGGCCGACGCGAAGGCGAAGACCGGGCTGAAGGGTGCGGCTACGGCACCCATCCGATAACGGCAGTCGGGCAGCGCTGCGGCACTGTCCGCTCCCTGTTGTTCTGCACGTTGGCCCTGAGGTGGGCGTCCTGAGGCGGGAGCCCGTGCTCCCACACGCAGGGCGAGATCATCCAGGACGAAATCATGACCAACGCGACGACCCATCAAGGCAGCTGCATGTGCGGCGCCGTCCAGCTCACGGTCACCGGGGCGCCCGAGGCCATGGGGTACTGCCATTGCGGGTCGTGCCGCCAATGGTCGGCGGCCCCGATCAACGCCTTCAGCCTGTGGAAGAACGAAGCGGTGTCGGTCACGGCCGGCAAGGACAACCTCGGCAGCTACAGCAAGACCCCACGGAGCATCCGGAAATGGTGCCTCACTTGCGGTGGTCACGTGTTTACCGAGCACCCGGCGTGGGGACTGACCGACGTGTTTGCCGCCGTCATCCCCGACTTCCCGTATGCGCCCACCGTCCATGTGAACTACCAGGAGACGCGGCTGCCCATCGGCGATGGCCTGCCGAAGTTGCGTGACCTGCCGAAGGAAATGGGCGGCTCCGGAATCACGATGGCGGAATGACGACGAAAACGCTGGCATTCACACGCAGGGAGACCCTCATGGACCTACGCAAACTCGTCGCCGAAGCCCTGGGCACGGCGCTGCTGGTGTTTTTTGGGGCTGGCGTGGCGACCCTGTCGTTCGGGTTCGGTATGGCAGGCGAAAGCATCTCGGCCGGAGTGGTCGCAACCGCGCTCGCGTTCGGACTGGTCATGCTGATCCTGGCTTACGCCATCGGCCCCATTTCGGGCGCGCATATCAATCCGGCCGTCACGATGGGTTTTCTGGCGGCGGGACGGATGGACGTTGCCGAGGCGGCGAGTTACTGGGTGGCCCAGTTTGTCGGAGGCATCGTTGGCGCCGCCGGTCTGTTCGGTGTGTTTTCCGGCGCAGACGGGTATTCGACGGCCACCACCGGAATGGGGGCCAACGGGTTTGGCGCCAGTTCCATGGTGGGGCTCGGCATAGGCGGTGCTTTCCTTGCCGAAGTGGTGCTGACCTTCCTGTTCGTTCTCGTCGTGCTACTGGTGACCCGCAAGACGTCATGGCCGCAGCTGGGCGGCGTGGCGATCGGCCTTGCACTCGCGACGGTGCACCTGATGGGTATTCCGTTGACCGGCACGTCGGTGAACCCCGCGCGCAGCCTCGGCCCGGCCCTGTTTGTCGGTGGCGCGGCGATCGCACAGGTGTGGCTTTTCATCGTCGCCCCGCTGGTGGGCGCGGTGATCGCGGCGCTGGTCAGCCGGTACCTGTTCCCCCGCGAGGTGGATGAGCCGCCGCAATAGCGACAACCGCACAACAAGACAGGGGGCAACCGCAATCCATCCCGGGAGTTACCCCATGGGCATGATGAAAGCCGCGACCTTCGTCGCCTCCGGACGTATCGAACTGGCCGACAAACCCATCCCCGATGTCGGTCCGAACGACGCGCTGGTCCGCATTACGACCACCACGATCTGCGGCACCGACATCCACATCCTCAAGGGCGAGTATCCGGTCGCCAAGGGTCTGACCATCGGCCACGAGCCGGTGGGCGTGATCGAAAAACTGGGCAGCGCCGTGACCGGCTATACCGAGGGCCAGCGCGTCATCGCCGGTGCGATCTGCCCCGATTTCAACTCCTACGCCGCACAGGATGGCGTCGCCTCGCAGGACGGCAGCTACCTGATCCAGAGCGGGCGTTGCGGCCACCACGGTTACAAGGCCACCGCCGGCTGGCGCTTTGGCAACATGATCGACGGTGCCCAGGCCGAGTACGTGCTGGTGCCCGACGCGCAGGGCAATCTGGCGCCGATTCCGGACGGCCTGACCGACGAGCAGGTGCTGATGTGTCCGGACATCATGTCCACCGGATTCAAGGGCGCGGAGAACGCCAACATCCGCATCGGCGACGTGGTTGCGGTGTTCGCACAGGGACCGATCGGCCTGTGCGTCACCGCCGGCGCGCGCCTGCTGGGTGCGTCGACGATCATTGCCGTGGATGGCAATGACCACCGCCTCGACGTCTCCCGGGCGATGGGGGCCGACGTGACGCTGAACTTCCGCCACTGCGATGTCGTCGACGAAATCATGAAGCTCACCGGCGGCCGCGGCGTGGATTCGGCGATCGAGGCGCTGGGCACGCAGGCCACCTTCGAGCAGGCGCTGCGCGTACTCAAGCCCGGCGGCACGCTGTCGAGCCTGGGTGTGTATTCGGAAGACCTGAGGATTCCGCTGACGGCATTTGCCGCCGGGCTGGGCGACCACCGCATCAACACCGCGCTGTGTCCCGGTGGCAAGGAGCGCATGCGTCGGCTGATGAACGTGGTGGCGTCGGGCCGCGCTGATTTCGGCGCGCTGGTGACCCACCACTACAAGCTAGACGACATCGTCGAGGCCTATGACTTGTTCGCCAACCAGCGCGACGGAGTGCTGAAGGTCGCAATCGTCCCGGGCGGATAGGCGGGCGGGAGCGCTGTCGGAAAAGAAAAACGGTGGCTTTCGGGTGGGATGGCTGCTCGCACAGGCACCCTCATCCGAAGCCACCGTTTTTTATTCGGATCAAGTGCCATTTGGCTCTGCGCTGCCTTGGGCGGTTTTGCCCAGGGCGTGCGGCGACGGTGTCAGCCGGTGGCCTTTTTGGCGACGGCCTTTTTGGCAGCGGCCGGGCGCTTGCGCTGGGCATTGCCCCTGGAGCTGAAAGCCGAGATGTTGGCGCGGATCGGGGTGGTGCCGAGCACCTCGATGCGGCCACCGCGTTTCTTGAAGGCGGCGATGTCGTCGGCGATGGTGTCGCTGGTCATGCTGCCGTTCTGGTTCTTGCCCTTGTTCGAGGCGAACAGGTGTGACGGGTTGTTGCGTGTGGTGGTGGTCTTGGCGGGCTTGCGGGACATGGTTCTCCTTGGGCTGGTCGGATCGCGGTGGCCGGCAGGGGGCGTGTGCAGACAACTGGCATGTGGAATGCGCGATGTCTGCCGTTGCGATCAGTGGGTTCCTTCCGCAGTGCCGAGGGACGTGCAAAGCCCACCGAATGCGGGCTGCAGGGGCGGAAGGAACGAAAACAATACGTTAATTGTCGTGAACGGGATGTTAAATTCCGCCAAGATCGGCTAAAAGTCGATTTTTTGCTGATGAAACAAAAAACCCACGACCACCCAATACAGGTGGCCGTGGGCCGGTTTGTCGCGCGATTGTGGATTACCAGCTGAAGCCGGCACCCGCGGATACGCTGCTTTCGCCGCCGGCAATCGCACCGCCGAACGACACGCTGGCGCGGTTGCCGATGGCGCGGCGGTAACCGATCGCCAGGGCCTGCTCGCCACCCTGGGAGCCGATGCCCACGCCGATGTTGTTGACGCCACCCAGGCCGGCGGTGTTGGCAGCCAGCCCGGCGTAGGCCGCACTGGTCGCACCCATCCGGTCGATCCGGCGGTCGACCTTGTAGAAACGGTCGTCCATTTCGCCCCGGAATTGCTCAAGGCCCTGGCTGAACGAGGCGACCTGCTGGTCGGTGTAGGTGTTGGCTGACTTCAGCGTGGCCACGTCGCCGCTGTCGGCGTAGGCGTTGGCGTCGCTCAGGGTCTGCGCATCGCCGGCATCGGCAATCGCCTGCACCTGGTTCTCGGTGATGCTGCCGGCGGAGATTACCTGGGCGTCGATGTAGGCCTTGGCGTCGGAGAGGGTCTGCACATCGCCGGCATCGGCGATGGTCTGTACCTGACCCACCGTTACCCCGGCGCCACCGCCACCGCCGACGCCAGCGACGGCCGCCTGCATCTGGCGCAGGTTGACTGCGTCGGTCGCTGCGGTGGCGTCAGCCACGTTGACGATCTGGCGCTCGCTGCCGGCACTGCCGACCGATATCGTATTGGCGCGATCGGCCACCGAGTTCGACCCCAGCGCCACGCTGTCGGCGACGCTGGCGTGTGCCGAGCTGCCGATCGCACTGCTGCGAACCGCCGTTGCGCGGGCCCCCGATCCGAATGCCGCACTCTGCAGTTCGCTGGCCGTCGATGCCGGGCCGATGGCGGCGCTGAGCCCACCACTGGCCGTCGCCTTCGCGCCAAATGCCGCGCTGGCGTTGCCGCTGGCGTGTGTGCCTGTACCTACCGCGCTGCTGTGATCGCCCGTGGCCTGAGCGCCGTTGCCGAATGCATTGGCGTTTGCGCCCTTTGCGAGCGTGACTTCGTCGGCATCGACGACGCCGTCGCCGTTGTCGTCAATCCAGCCACCTACGGCGACGCTGTCCGGACCGCTGGCGATGCTCTCGAAACCGACTGCAGTGGACCGTTCGCCGGAGGCTTTGTTGTTGGTGCCAAACGCACTGCTGCGATAGCCAATGGCTTCGTTGTCGCGGCCAACTGCGCTGCTCCAACCGCCACTGGCAGTGTTATCCATCCCGAGTGCAGAGCTTTCCGGGCCCGTGGCGTTGTTGTGATAGCCAACCGCGCTGCTGAGTCTGCCGGAGGCGGTGTTCCAACCGCCAACTGCGGTGCTTACTTCGCCAGAGGCTTCGTTGTTATAGCCAAGTGCGCTGCTTCCAAGGCCGGAGGCTTCGTTGCCATTGCCGAACGCGTTGCTGTTGCTGTTAGTGGCTCGGTTCTGATCGCCAAACGCGGAGGCGTGATCGCCATTGGCGATGTTGTTCATACCAAATGCGCTGCTGTCGACCCCGCTTGCGGTGTTGAAATTGCCAAATGCGTTGCTGTTCATGTTGCTGGCAATGTTTTCGAGTCCGAAGGCACTGGCGTTACTCCAGCAGGTGCTGTTATCGGTGCCGCCTTCATGGCCGACGTCTGTGCCGGGAGGGGGCAGCATCGGTGTGCCATCCGGATTAATGCAGGTTCGGTCGGCAGCGAACGCCGACAGCGGTGCGCCCAGCATCAGCAACAGGGCCAGCGCCATGGGGGCGCGACGGAACTGACGAGGGGTGGTGGGTTGAGCGCCGCCAACGTGGCGGGTAAGGGTGTGACGCATGCTGACTTTCTCCTTGGGTGAATCAGTGAGCAGTACCCGGACGCTGAGCCGGGTTTTTGCCGTGGTAAATCGACACTTCGCCGCCGGTTGCCATCCTTGCGCTCCGGATCCAGGGCCCGGGCGGCAGAACGTTGCGACACCCAATGCACGCCGCAGGGGGAGAGAAGCGGACATTCCCGCTTGGGACGAATGAAAAAGCGGCTTTCATGCCGCGAACCAACGCGTGCGCTGCTTCCTTTCCAGCTTGATAGGGGTGGCTTGCGACCATGCGCGAATGACGGACGCCGCGCCGTCAGAGCGGGTAGGCGAATGTCGCTGGCGACGCAAACCGTGACCTCGTCTTCCTTATTCGTCCTTCGGGCACCTTCTCCTGCAAGCGGGAGATAGGGAGCGCGAGGTTCGATGTTTTGACGGTTAAGATGCGGGTCGTCCCGAATGCCTCTATCTCTGATGCCGACGCCTTTACTTCTGCTTGCGGGTCTCGCCGTGCTGCTGGTCGCAGGTTTGTCCTGGTGGACGATTCGTAGGCGGGCAGTGCGGGCATCCGCCGCGGAACCGGGCGGGGTGGTCGCGGGACGCGCGGGCACGACGAAATCGCA
>DATJBR010000261.1:0-3782 GCA_035515255.1 Lysobacter sp.
GTTCACCGGCTCGCCGGGCAAGTACGTGCCGCTGAAGGACACCATCCGCGGCTTCAAGGGCATTGTGGACGGCGAGTACGACCACCTGCCCGAGCAGGCGTTCTACATGGTCGGTAACATCGAGGAAGCGGTCGAGAAGGGCAAGAAGATCATCGGCGAAGCCGCCTGATCCGCCGGCCGCCGCCGGTGAGTCACCTGCGGTAGCCGCCTTTCACGCGTCCTCACCCCTGTCCTCTCCCGCCCACGGGGGAGGCGGATAAGGAAGAAGAGAATCCCATGGCATCCACGTTCCGTTGCGACATCGTCAGCGCCGAGGAAGAGATCTTCCACGGCGAGGCCACCATGCTGGTGGCGACCGGCGAGATCGGCGAGCTCGGCATCGCGCCCAAGCACGCCCCGCTGATCACCCGCCTGAAGCCGGGCAAGGTCGTGGTGACCCTACCCAACGGCGAGCAGCTGGATTTCGCCGTTACCGGCGGCATCCTGGAAGTGCAGCCGCAGGTGGTCACTGTGTTGGCCGACACCGCGATCCGCGCCCAGGACATCGACGAGGCTGCCGTCCGCGCCGCCAAGGAAGAGGCCGAGCGCATCCTGGCGCGCCGTGGCGAGCCGATGGAAGTCGCCGAAGCCCAGGCCCGCCTGGCCGAGGTGACGGTCCAGCTGCAGGCGCTGGAGCGCCTGCGCAAGAACATGAAGCACTGAGGCAGGACATCGCCGATTGCAGTACCGACGCCGGCCTTGCGCCGGCGTTGTTGTTTCCGCGCCCACCATTCCGGTTCGTTGCGTAAGTCCGTAGTGGCTCCAGTGGCGTGTCTTATGACGGTTCTTCAGATGGTCAGTAGGAGCGACGTCAGTCGCGAACGCGCAGTGCTGACGAGTGCGAGGGCCTTCTGATGCGGGTGGCGCTGAGACAGGCCTTGTGGGTAGGCGCAGGTGATGTGCCGGATGTCTGGCAACGATGTACAGGTCGCGACTGACGTCGCTCCTACATCAGGAAATGTTTCTGCCATTCAACGCCGGTAGATCCAATGGCGAGACAGCAGGAATCCGATGCCGCCCAGCAGGACCTCCACGCCCGGTTTGGCCAGCCAGGCCCATTTCAGTCCGGCGAAGTGGTTGATCACTCCCAGCGACCAGGTGCTGATGGCGGTGGTCAGCAGCCACATCAGCAGGAACCGCAACAACTGGCGCCGGCCGACGCAGGTGTCGTCGCCGGCAAAGGTGATGCGGCCGTTGAGCCAGAACCCCACCAGCGCACCGCTGATCCGGCCGACGATATTGGCCGCCTCCACGGGCATCCCATGGTGGCTCAGGCCGACCATCACCGCCCAGTCCAGCAGCCATTGCACGATGCCGATGCCCAGGTAATGCCCCCCTTGTCGCGACAGGTTCATTGGCGTGATGTCTTCAGTGATGAACACGCAATCACGACGATGCCGGGATGGCCGCGGCCGGCCGGCGTGTCGGAGGCGCGTGGCAGGACCATGCAAGGCGGTGGCGGAATCGGCACCGCCGCATCCTAGCAGGCGCTGCCCGGCTAGAATCACTCCGGTTGGAACTGCATCGGCGAGTCGCCGCACACCGGTTTCCCGTCTTGTTCCTTACCCCCACTTTCCGTCCATCGTTCCTGTTCCGGAGTCCGCATGTCCGCACCCCTGCACGTCGTGATTCTCGCCGCCGGCGAAGGCAAGCGCATGAAGTCCGCAGTGCCCAAGGTGCTGCAGAAGATCGCCGGCCAGCCGATGCTCGGCCATGTCATCGCGACCGCGCGGGCGCTCGATCCGGCGGGTATCCACGTGGTCTTCGGGCACGGCGGCGAGCAGGTGCGCGAGGGCTTTTCCGCGCAGCAGGATCTGCACTGGAGCGAGCAGGCCGACCGCCTTGGTACCGGCCATGCGCTGCAGCAGGCGATGCCGGAGGTGCCCCAGGATGCGCGGGTGCTGGTGTTGTACGGCGACGTGCCGTTGATCGCGGCGCAGACCCTGAAGCGGTTACTCGCCGCGGACGGGCGCATCGCCGTCCTGGTCGCCGATCTGGACGACCCGACCGGGTATGGCCGCGTCCTGCGTGATGCCGAGGGCCGGGTCGCACGCATCGTCGAGCACAAGGACGCCAGCGGCGAGCAGCACGAGATCAAGACCGTCAACACCGGCATCCTGGTCGCCGACGGCGAGCCGTTGCGGCGCTGGCTGGACCATCTGGAAAACGACAACGCCCAGGGCGAGTACTACCTGACCGACGTGTTCGCGTCGGCCTCGGCGGAGTTCAACGCGGCGGAGATGGTTCACGTGCATGACGCGGTGGAGGTCGAGGGTGCCAACGACCCTTGGCAGCTCGCGCAACTGGAGCGTGCCTACCAGCTGCGCGCCGCGCGCGAACTGTGCGCAGCCGGCGCGCGACTGGCCGATCCGGCGCGGCTCGACGTGCGCGGTGAAGTCACGGTCGGCCACGATGTCGAGATCGACGTAAATGTGGTGCTGGAAGGCCGCGTGGTGCTTGGCGACGGCGTGCGGATCGGCCCGTTCTGCCGCTTGCGCAACGTCACTCTCGGCGTGGGTACAGAGGTGCGCGCGCATTGCGACCTCGACGGCGTGGTGGTCGAGGGGGCCGCGACGATCGGCCCGTTCGCACGCCTGCGACCGGGCACCGTGCTCGCCGACGGTGCACACGTGGGCAATTTCGTGGAGACCAAGAACACCCGCCTCGGCGTCAGCAGCAAGGCCAACCACCTGAGCTATCTCGGCGACGCGGTGATCGGCAGCGGCGTCAACATCGGCGCGGGCACCATCACCTGCAATTACGACGGGGTGAACAAGTCGACGACGACGATTGAAGACGGTGCCTTCATCGGCTCCAACACCTCGCTGGTCGCGCCGGTGACGGTCGGCAAGGAAGCGACCATCGCTGCCGGCTCGGTGATCACCCGTCCTGCGCCGGAAGGCCGGCTCAGTGTGGCCCGTTCGCGCCAGACGGTGGTCGAAGGCTGGCAGCGGCCGAAGAAGCCGTAACGGGTTGCGCCCAGCCGTTAATCCGGCAGTACCAGTGACACGCACAGGCCGCCGCCTTCGCGGTTGAGCAGGGCGATGCGCCCGCCGTGGGCTTCGGCGATCTCACGTGCAAGCGCCAGCCCCAACCCGGTGCCGTGGCGTTTGGTCGAGTAGAAGGGCAGCAGCGCATTGGCCAGCACGGCCTCGTTCATGCCTTGGCCGCGGTCGAGCACGTCGATGCGCCAGGCCTGGGGCATGCGACGCAGGGACAGCTGCACATCTTCGGGCGCGGAGCCGGATTCGTGGGCGTTCTTCAGCAGGTTCAGCAGGCACTGCTCCAACTGGGCGACGTCCAGGCGGGCGATGCCGTCGTTGCCGGCATCTCCTGTGGTGAAGTCGACCTGGCTGCGGAGCTGTCCGATGAAGTGCGACCAGACGACCGGCTCGCGGCGGGGATTCGGCAGCTTGGCGAAGCGGGCGTAGTCGCGCAGGAAGCCTTCCAGATGGCGGGCGCGGTCCTCGATCGTGGCCAGCGCGGTCGGCAGCCGCCCGTACTGGCCGCGTCGCAGCAGCTCCGCGCCGGAGTGGGCAAGCGAGGCAATCGGTGCCAGCGAGTTGTTGAGCTCGTGGCTGATGACCCGGATCACCTTCTTCCAGGTCTGCACTTCCTGCCGGCGCAGCTCGGCGGTCAGCACCCGCAGCAGCACCAGTTCGTGCTGGCGGCCGTTGAGGCGGAACTGGCGACGGCTCAGGTGGTAGATGTCCTCGCCCCCGTGGTTGAGGTCGTCGTTGTCG
>DATJBR010000262.1:0-14920 GCA_035515255.1 Lysobacter sp.
CCCCGATCTGTGAGGCGATGGTCGCGCTGGTGCTGATGGACCAGGCACTGCGGCACCGCGCGCAGTGCGGCGATGTGGGCGAGGTGAGCCCTCGCGTCCCTGATCGAAAACCCTGACGTTTTGGTAGGAGCGACGTAAGTCGCGACTCGCGGAAACGTACAGGTCGCGACTTACGTCGCTCCTACAAGACCAAGGCTCAGCCGTCACCCCACGAACCACCAGGAATCAGAGACATGAGCAAGACCGTGAACGTAGCCGTCGTCGGTGCCACCGGTGCCGTCGGCGAAATGCTGCTGAAGATCCTCGCCGAGCGCCAGTTCCCCGTCGGTCAACTGCATGTGCTGGCCAGCGAGCGCTCGGCTGGCGAGAAGCTCGAATACGGTGCCCGGCAACTGGTGGTGCAGGACCTGGCCACGTTCGATCCGGCCGGGGTCGACATCGCGCTGTTCGCTGCCGGGGGTTCGGTGTCGAAGGAATACGCGCCCAGGTTCGCGGCAGCCGGCGCGGTGGTGATCGACAACTCCTCGGTGTTCCGTGGCGACGACGACGTGCCGCTGGTGGTCGCCGAGGTCAATCCCGAGGCGTTGAAACACCGTCCGCGCGGCATCATCGCCAACCCGAACTGCTCGACCATGCAGTTGATGGTCGCGCTCGCGCCGATCCATCGGCGGGCGACGATCGAGCGCATCAACATCGCGACCTACCAGTCCGTGTCCGGCACCGGTCGACGCGCGCTGGAGGAACTCGGTCGCCAGACCGCGGGCATGCTGAGCTTCCGCGAGGTGCAACCCGAGGTTTATCCGGTGCAGATCGCGTTCAACGTGATCCCGCAGGGCGGCGATTTCCTCGACAACGGCTACACCAGCGAGGAGATGAAACTGGTCTGGGAGACCCGCAGGATCCTCGGCGACGCGACCATCGGGGTGAATGCCACCGTGGTGCGGGTGCCGGTGTTCTACGGCCATTCCGAGGCGGTGCACATCGAGACCCGCGACAAACTCGGCGCAGCCGAGGCGCGCGAACTGCTGCAGGCGGCGCCCGGGGTCGAGGTGGTCGACGAGCACGTCGATGGCGGCTACCCGACCGCGGTGACGCATGCCTCGGGCAACGATCCGGTGTATGTCGGGCGCATCCGCGAGGACATCTCCCACCCGCGCGGGTTGTCGCTGTGGGTGGTCGCCGACAACATCCGCAAGGGTGCGGCATTGAATGCGGTGCAACTGGCCGAACTGGTGCTGGCCGAGCGCGATGGGAACTGATCTGCGCTTGCCGTTGAGGGCGCCAGAATGGGTGGAGTCGGGCGCCTGCCTGCATTGCCGCCATCGGCGAGCGCCGTTAGAGTCGCGGCCAGGGGTTTGTCGGGAGTGGTTGTGAAGCGATTCATGCGTACGGCATTGGCGGTGGCGCTGGCAGTGGCCAGCGGCTCGGCTGCGGCGTTGGGACTGGGCCAGATCGAGTTGAAGTCGAAGCTCGGCGAACCCTTGCTGGCCGAGATCCCGATCATCTCCAGCGATCCGTCCGAACTGGAGCACCTGCGCGCCGGGCTGGCGTCGCCGGAGACGTTCGCGCGCGTCGGACTGGGCTTGCCGCAGGGCGCGATGGCCCAGTTGCGGTTCGTGCCGGCGCTCGACCAGGCTGGCAGGCCGGTCATCCGGGTCACCAGCGACACCGCGATCGACGAGCCGTTGCTGACGTTCCTGATCGAGGTGGATTGGGGGCAGGGCCGGCTGGTACGCGAGTACTCGACCCTGCTGGATGCTCCGCGCACGGTGTCCGCGCCGCTGCAGCCGCCGATCGATGCGCCGATGGTCGCGCCGTCCAATGCGATCGTGCGCGAGCCGTTGCCGCAGGGGACGCCGGCCGTTGCCGATTCCGGTGCGGAAAGTCCGCTGGACGAGGATGTCGAGTCACCGGAACGCGAAGACACGCCGCTCGCGGCAGTTCCTGCTACGCCGGTTGCCGCGCCTGCGGCCGCTCCGGTCCGGCATGAACGCCCGGACCGCTATGGCGCAGTCCAGGCAGGCGAAAACCTGTCGACGATCGCCAGCAGGCTCGGCACCGGCGGCAGCCTCAACCAGGCCATGATCGCGTTGCTGCAGGCGAACCCCGAGGCGTTCATCGACGGCAACATCCACCTGCTCAAGCAGGGCGCGGTGTTGCGGGTACCCGATGCCGCTGAGGTGCGCGGCATCGATGCGGCGCAGGCCATGGCGCAGGTGCGCGAGCAGACGCGGGCGTGGCGCGCCGCGCGGCAGCCTGTGCCGCAACCGCAGCTGGCCGGCGGCGATGACGCGGCCGCGACCACTGCGGCGACAACGGCGGCAACCGGCAACGACGGTGCGCGGCTTGAAATCGTTCCCCCGGGCGCAAGCGATGCAAGCCGGGCGGGAACCCAATCGGGCATCAGTGCCGGAGGCGAGGGCGACATGGTGCGACAGGAACTGCAGACCACGAAGGAAACCCTGGTGGCGCGCGATGCCGAGCTGGCCGAGATGAAGAGCCGGATCGAGGCGCTGGAGCAGCTCCAGGCCGACCAGCAAAAGCTGATTTCGATGAAGGATTCCGAATTGGCCGCCGCACAGCAGCAACTGGCGCAGACCCAGGCGGCCGGCGAGTCCGCATCGACCCTGCCCTGGCTGCTGGGCGGAGGCGGGCTGGCATTGGCGTTGCTGGGCGGCTGGTGGCTGCGGCGTCGTGCCGACATGGCGCCGAAGTTCCGTGCACCGCCGCCGAGCCAACCCGGCCGTGCGGCATCGACGTCGGCCGCGGGTTTTCCGCAGGCGAACCTGTTCGATGACGGGTCTTCCGACAACAGTCGGCAGAACCAGACCGAAGTGGCTCCGTCGACAGCAACATCGACTTTGGTCCAGATGGAGCGCCAGAGGTCGCCGGCTCCTCTCGATGCGGCTGAGGTTCCCGTTTCCCCAGCCGTGCATGATATTGCCGAGGTCGCCGTCCCGGCATGGCATGCGACATCGGGCAAGAACAAGCTGAACCGGCTGGAGCCGGCGCCGGCGTCGGCGATCGAGACCCTCCCCGCCAACAGCGCGCTGGTCGCCGGCGATGCCGATTTCGAAACCGATGGGCCGGGCCTGGAACGTCTGGAACTGGCCCGCGCCTATCTGGATCTGGGCGATCGGGAAAGCGCCCGCCAACTGCTAGGCGAGTTGGTGGTCGGTGGCAGTCCGGCTGCGCGCGAGCAGGCAGCTCAATTGTTGCGGGATATCGGATAAGGCAGTGTCCGCGGAGCCCGAGCCGAACCTGCCCGTATCGACTGATGCCGCCACTCCTCCACCTGCCGGTGCGGGAGTGTTGCGACGTCGCTGGGCGCTGGGAGTCGAGTACGACGGCAGCGAATTTTCCGGCTGGCAGCGGCTGAACCGGCCCGGGCAGCCCGAGCGTCGCAACGAGCCGACCGTGCAGGCCGCACTTGAACAGGCGCTGTCGTTCGTGGCCGGAGAACCGGTTGCGGTGGTCTGCGCCGGACGCACCGATGCCGGCGTGCATGCCGCCGCCCAGGTGGTGCATTTCGATGGGCCGGCCCAGCGCGACCCGCGTGGTTGGGTGCTGGGCACCACCAGCCGGCTGCCGGCATCGGTGTGCGTCAACTGGTGCGTACCGGTCACCGACGATTTCCATGCGCGGTTCTCCGCGCGGGCGCGGCGCTACCGTTACTCGATCCTCAACCGGCCGGTGCGTCCGGCCATGCAACGGCAATACCTGAGCTGGGTGCGCCCGCCGCTGGATGCCGCCGCGATGCACGACGCGGCGCAGCGGCTGCTTGGCGAGCACGACTTTTCCGCATTCCGGACCGTCCATTGCCAGGCCCCGCACGCGCGGCGCGACCTGCAGCAGATCAGCGTGACCCGGGCAGGAGAGGTCGTGATGGTGGACATCCAGGCCAATGCGTTCCTGCACCACATGGTCCGCAACATCGTCGGCAGCCTGCTGGTGGTGGGCCAGGGCGAGCGGCCCGGCGCATGGATGGCCGAGCTGCTGGCGGGGCGCGACCGAGCGCTTGCCGGGCCGACAGCACCCTCGGCCGGTCTGGTGTTCCTCGGGCCGCGTTACCCGGCACAATGGCAGCTTCCGGCCGAGGTCACGCTTTGAATGGCTTGGCTGTGAACGGCTTGCTGTCGAGGAGTCCGGTTTTGAAGGTTGTTTTGAAGGCTCTGTCTTGAAACGGACCCTGTTTCGTACCCGGGTCAAGTTCTGCGGTCTCACCCGGCCCGGTGACGTGCGTCTGGCGTGCGAGCTGGGCGTGGATGCGATCGGGTTCGTGTTCGCCCAGGGCAGCACGCGCCGGGTCGAGCCCGAGCAGGCGCGGGCGATGCGCCAGGCGCTGGCGCCGCTGGTCGATGCGGTGGCGCTGTTCAGCGACAACAGCACGCAGGAGGTGCGTGATGTCGTGCGCCATGTGCGGCCGAGCCTGCTGCAGTTCCACGGCAACGAGGACGATGCGTTCTGCCGCGGTTTCGGCGTGCCGTACCTGAAGGCGATCCCGATGGGCAGCCCGATGGCGAGTGGGCATCCGGCCGCGCTGGAGCGTCTGTATCCGGGCGCGGCGGGGTTTCTGTTCGACAGCCACGCCGCAGGCGGAGCGGGCGGCAGCGGCAAGGTGTTCGACTGGTCGCGGATTCCGGCCGGCGTGCAGAAGCCCTTCGTGCTGGCCGGTGGTCTGGACGGCGACAACGTGTTCGATGCAATCCTCGCCACCATGCCGTGGGGCGTGGATGTCTCCAGCGGCATCGAGACTGCGCCGGGGCTGAAGGACGGCGACAAGATGCGGCATTTCGTCGAGCAGGTGCGTCGCGCCGATTGCCACGTCCCCGACTGAGTCGCTTGTTTGCGACGGCCGGCACCGATGTTTCATTTTCATGCTTCCAGCCACGCCCGCGCGGTGTAGGCGACAACCAGCGAGTCGTGTCGATGCTTCCCGAGTCCCCCGTCATCCCGCCGATCGATTACCACGCCACCCCCGACGCCTCCGGGCATTTCGGCCGGTTTGGTGGCCGGTTCGTTGCCGAAACCCTGGTCGGTCCGCTGCAGGAACTGGCCGCGGCCTACGATGCGGCCCGGATCGATCCGGCGTTCATCCGTGCGTTCGAGCGCGATCTGGCGCACTACGTCGGTCGCCCCAGCCCGATCTACCACGCCGAGCGGCTGAGCCGTGAAGTCGGTGGCGCGCGCATCCTGCTCAAGCGCGAGGACCTGAACCACACCGGCGCGCACAAGATCAACAACACCATCGGCCAGGCGCTGCTGGCCAGCCGGATGGGCAAGACCCGGATCATCGCCGAGACCGGCGCCGGCCAGCACGGCGTGGCCTCGGCCACCGTGGCCGCTCGGCTCGGGCTGGAATGCGTGGTCTACATGGGCGCGACCGATATCGAGCGGCAGAAGATCAACGTCTACCGGATGCAGTTGCTCGGGGCGACGGTGGTGCCCGTCAGCAGTGGTTCGGCGACGCTCAAGGACGCGCTCAACGAGGCCATGCGCGACTGGGTGACCAACATCGCCGACACGTTCTACATCATCGGTACCGTCGCCGGCCCCGATCCGTACCCGCGGATGGTGCGCGATTTCAACGCCGTGGTCGGCCGTGAGGCGCGCGAGCAGATGCTGGCCGAATACGGTCGCCTGCCCGATGCGGTCACCGCCTGCGTCGGCGGCGGCAGCAACGCGATCGGCATCTTCCACGCCTTCCTCAACGATCCTGCCGTGCGCATCGTCGGGGCCGAAGCGGCGGGCGAGGGCGTTGCCAGCGGGCGCCATGCGGCTTCGTTGTCGGCGGGCCGTGCGGGTGTGTTGCACGGCAACCGTACCTATCTGCTGTGCGACGACGACGGCCAGATCATCGAAACCCATTCGATTTCCGCCGGCCTGGACTATCCGGGGGTCGGTCCGGAACATGCCTTCCTGCAAGACACCGGCCGTGCCGACTATGTCGGCGTGACTGACGACGAAGCGCTGGCGGCGTTCCACCAGCTCATCCGCACCGAGGGCATCCTGCCGGCGCTGGAATCCAGCCATGCGGTCGCGCAGGCGATAAAGCTCGCGCGCGAATTGCCTGCGGATGCGATCGTGCTGTGCAACCTGTCCGGCCGTGGTGACAAGGACGTACACACGATCGCCGCGCGCGAGGGGATGTCGCTATGAGCCGTATTGCCACCCGTTTCGCCCAGCTCAAGGCCAGCGGGCACAAGGCCCTGGTGCCGTTCATCACCGCCGGCGACCCGTCGCTGGAGGCGACCGTACCGGTGATGCATGCGCTGGTCGCCGCCGGTGCCGACGTGATCGAGATCGGGGTGCCGTTCTCCGACCCGATGGCCGACGGCCCGACCATCCAGCACAGCTCCGAGCGGGCGCTCACGCGTGGCGCGGACATGGCGTACGTGTTCGACACCGTGCGCCGTTTCCGTGAAACCGACGATCTGACCCCGGTCGTGCTGATGGGCTATCTCAATCCGGTCGAAGTCCGCGGGCCCGGGCGCTACGCCGCGCAGGCCGTGGCCGCGGGCATCGATGGCGCGTTGCTGGTCGACCTGCCGCCCGAGGAAGCCGCCGACTACCGCACCGCATTCACAACCCATGGGCTGGACATGATCCTGCTGGCCGCGCCGACGACGTCGCCGACGCGGATGACCCGGCTCTGCGAGCAGGCCACCGGTTACCTGTACTACGTCAGCTATGCCGGCGTGACCGGGGCCGACCATCTGGACGCCGGCGCGGCCAATGACCGCCTGCATGCCATCCGCGCGCTCGACCTGGTACCGGTGGTGGCCGGTTTCGGCATCAAGGACGCGGCCAGTGCCGCGGCGATGGCGGGCGAGGCCGATGGCGTCGTGGTCGGCAGCGCGCTGGTGGCCGCGATGGCCGATGCAACCGGCGCCGATGATGCGGCCAGGCGCGCGGCGGCGTTCCTGGCGCCTTTGCGACGCGCCATCGACGTGGCGACCCCGGTCTGATGGGCCTGCGCTAAACTGACACGTTGGCCGGACAGTCCGGCACCTGGAGCGCGGCCGGCAAGGGCGCTATCCGGGACTGACGATTTCCGGGCGATCGCACCGGGCAAATACAGGGAATCTCGCACCGCATGTCCTGGCTCAAGAAACTCATGCCGTCCGGCATCCGTACCGACAACGCCGCCGCCAAGCGCCGCAGCGTGCCCGAGGGGCTGTGGGAAAAGTGCGACCGCTGTGGCGCCGTGCTTTACCGCCCCGAGCTCGAGGAAAACCTCGAGGTCTGCCCCAAGTGCGGCCATCATCGGGCCATCCGTGCCCGTGCGCGGCTGGCGGCGCTGTTCGATGCCGGCAGCGCCACCGAGATCGGAGCCCGGCTCGGCCCGACGGATGTGCTCAAGTTCCGCGACCAGAAAAAATACTCCGACCGGATCAAGGCCGCGCAGAAGTCCACCGGCGAGCGCGATGCGCTGATCGCCCTGCAGGGCACGCTGAAACAGCAGCCGCTGGTCGCCTGCGCGTTCGACTTCGCCTTCATGGGTGGCTCGATGGGTTCGGTGGTGGGCGAGCGCTTCGCCCTGGCCGCGGAAGCCGCGCTGGAAGCCCGTTGCCCGCTGGTGTGCTTCACTGCCACCGGCGGCGCGCGGATGCAGGAAAGCCTGTTCTCGCTCATGCAGATGGCCAAGACCTCCGCCGCGCTGGGTCGCCTGCGTGCGGCCGGATTGCCGTACATCGCGGTGCTGACGCACCCGACCACCGGCGGCGTGTCGGCGTCGTTGGCGATGCTGGGCGACATCAATATCGCCGAGCCGGAAGCGCTGATCGGTTTCGCCGGCCCGCGGGTGATCGAGCAGACCGTGCGCGAGACGTTGCCGGAGGGCTTCCAGCGCAGCGAGTTCCTGCTTGAGCACGGCGCGATCGACCAGATCTGCGACCGCCGGGAGCTGCGCGACCGCCTCGCCGACCTGCTGGCGATGATGATGCGTCAGCCCAGGCCAGAGGAAGACGCCGAGGTCACGGTCTGATGGGGCGCAAGTACTTCGGTACCGACGGCATTCGTGGCCGGGTGGGCGAGGGCGTGATCTCGGCTGATTTCGTGCTGCGCCTGGGCAACGCCTATGGCCATGCCCTCAAGCGGGCGGTGCACGCCAAGCGTGCCTGGCGCAAGCCGGTGGTGATCATCGGCAAGGACACCCGCATCTCCAACTACATGTTCGAGGCGGCGCTGGAGGCCGGGCTGGTCGCCGCGGGCGTTGATGTGCAGCTGATGGGGCCGATGCCGACCCCGGCCGTGGCGCATTTGACCCGCTCGATGCGCGCCGATGGCGGCATCGTGATTTCCGCCTCGCACAACCCGCATTTCGACAACGGCATCAAGTTCTTCTCCGCCGAAGGCGAGAAATTGGACGACGCCACCGAGCTGGAGATCGAGGCCGCCCTGGAGCAGCCGTTCAGCACGGTGCCATCGGAAGAGCTGGGCAAGACCGAACGCACCCGCGACGCCGTCGGTCGTTATGTGGAAGCGTGCAAGAACTCCGTTCCCAAGGGCTTCGACCTGGGCGGCATGCACATCGTGGTGGACTGCGCCAATGGCGCGACCTACCAGCTCGGCCCGCTGGTGCTGCGCGAGCTGGGGGCCAAGGTCGATGCGATCGGCGTGGCTCCCAATGGCCTGAACATCAACGACGGGGTCGGGTCGACCCATCCCGAGGCATTGGCCGCACGCGTGCGCGAAACCGGCGCGGTGCTGGGCATCGCCTTCGATGGCGACGGCGACCGGGTGATGTTCGTCGATGCGCAGGGCACGGTCCACGACGGCGATGACCTGATCTACCTGCTGGCCAATGACTGGCGCGAGAGCGGCCGTCTGCAGGGTCCGGTGGTGGGAACGCTGATGACCAATTACGGACTGGAGCGCGCGTTCGAGCAGGCGGGGATTGGATTCGTCCGCGCCAAGGTCGGTGACCGGCATGTACACCAGCAATTGATCGCCCACGGTGGCGTGCTGGGCGGCGAAGCCTCCGGCCACCTGCTGTGCCTGGACCGGACCAGCACCGGCGACGGCATCGTCAGTGCCCTGCAGGTGCTGGAAGTGCTGCATCGCCGCGGCATCAGCCTGGACGATGCGCTGGTCGGCCTGCAGAAAGTGCCGCAGCGGACCGTCAACGTGCGGTTCGGCAATGGCGCCAAACCGGCCGAGGCCGCCACCGTGCAGGCGGCGCTGGCCGATGCGCAACTGGCGGTGCAGGGGCGTGGACGCGCCTTCCTGCGTCCGTCCGGCACCGAGCCGGTGGTGCGCGTCACCGTCGAGGCCGACGGCAGCGAACTGATGCAGGCCACCCTGGATCGCCTCGCTGAAGCCGTCCGGCAGGCGGCGCAATAATCCCTCGCGGACGGCTAGGCCGGCCGCGCCAATCCTGATAACGACACAAGATGAAGACATGAGCCAGACCCGCATTCCCACGTTCGACATCCGCCGCTTCGAGGATCCCGCCCAACGGGACGCGTTCGTCGCCGAACTCGGTGCCGCCTATCAGGAATGGGGTTTTGCCGGCATCCACGGGCACGGCATTCCCGAGGCGCAGATCGCGCAAAGCTACGACGTGTTCCAGCGCTTTTTCGCCCTGCCCGAAGCCGTCAAGCGCAAATACCACGTCGAAGGCGGCGGCGGTGCCCGTGGCTACACCCCGTTCGGCATCGAGACCGCCAAGGGGGCGACATATTCCGACCTGAAGGAGTTCTGGCATGTCGGTCGCGAGATTCCACGCGACTCGAAATACGCCGCCTCGATGCCGGCCAACGTCTGGCCCGAAGAGATTCCCGAGTTCCGCGAAGTCGCCTACGGCATGTATCAGGCGCTGGACCGTCTGGGCGCGAAAGTGCTCAGCGCGCTGGCCCTGCACATCGACCTGCCGGCGGACTGGTTCGACGACAAGATCGATTCGGGCAACTCCATCCTGCGGCCGCTGCACTATCCGCCCATCACCTCGCCGGAAGTGCCCAACGAGCGCGCCGGCGCGCACGAGGACATCAACCTCATCACGCTGCTGGTCGGTGCCAGTGCCGAGGGCCTGGAAGTGCTGTCGCGCCAGGGCGACTGGGTGCCGTTCACCGCTGACGCGGACACCATCGTGGTCAACATCGGCGACATGCTGCAGCGCCTGACCAACCACGTGTACCCCTCGACCACCCACCGCGTGGTCAACCCGAAGGGCGACAAGGCGCGCCAGCCGCGCTATTCCACGCCGTTCTTCCTGCACCCCAATCCGGACTTCCTGATCGACGTGTTGCCCGGCACGATCACCGCCGACAATCCCAGCCGCTACCCCGAGCCGATCACCGCACAGGGGTATCTGGAAGAGCGCCTGCACGAGATCAAGCTCAAGTAGTTCTTGTCCGGGGCGATGCGGAAAATGCCGC
The DNA here is from genome assembly GCA_035515255.1 of Lysobacter sp. GTDB lineage: Bacteria > Pseudomonadota > Gammaproteobacteria > Xanthomonadales > Xanthomonadaceae > Novilysobacter. The sequence goes on from DATJBR010000262.1 coordinate 10,383, forward strand.
GCCCCACGCGTGGATTTCCCGCCCGCCTCGTCTGGTACGGCGAAGTGCGCAGAAGTCGCCGCTTCGCCTGCGAGGGCGCTGCCTCCATGCGCTTTGATTGATGTCAGGGCGCATCCGCAAGGACATCCACTCCCGCCAGGAGCAATCCCTGTCGCCAGGCCTCCAGCTTGTCGGCAGGCCGTTGCGAGGCATTCGCCGGGCTGGTCGACGGCAACCGCAGGTAGCGCCTGCCGCCGTCCGCCAAATGCGGTGCCACGAACCGGCGGTAGCTGCTCTCGGCCTTCGCGCCGTTGAACAGGACGGTGGACAGGTCCGGGCATGCGGCGAACAGGCCGCCCAGATCGTTCGGATGGGCGGTGTCGTCGCGGATCGCCGAATCCAGGCTGCCTTCACGCTCGCAACTGGCGAGGACGTCCCACAGGGCGATGCCGGCGGTCGCCAGTGCGGTGCAGCGTTTGGCATAAGGCAGGGCAGGGTCGATGCCCAGCAGCCGGCCCATGAACGGCCAGAACCGGTTCTGCGGGTGCGCGTAATACCGGTTTTCCTGCAGCGACCGCAGGCCCGGCATGCTGCCCAGGATCAGGACGCGGGCATCGGTCGGGGCGATCGGCGGGAAGCTGTGAAGGCGGACAGTCATGGTCGGGACGGGTGCAAGGGTGATTGTGGTCGCCTGCCGGTGCGACTGGGGTAGAATCCCGGCTTTCGTATCGGGGAGTTGGCATGGCTCGTCGCAGGATTGTCGCCGGTAACTGGAAGTTGCACGGTGATCGACGTTTTTCTCATGAGTTGCTCGATGCCGTGGTGGCCGCCCCGGTTCCATCCGGAGTCGAGCGCATCATCCTGCCGCCACTTCCGTACCTCGGCGAACTGGCCGGCCGTTATGCCGACAGCGGCCTCGCATTCGGTGCGCAGGACGTGAGCTCGAAACAGTCCGGTGCCTACACCGGCGAGGTGTCCGCGGCGATGCTGGTCGAGGTCGGTGCCCGCTACACCCTGGTGGGCCATTCCGAGCGCCGCCAATACCACGGCGAAACCAGCGAATTGGTGGCCGCCAAGTTCATGACCGCCAAGGCCGCCGGCCTGACCCCGATCCTGTGCATCGGCGAGAGTCTCGCCGAGCGTGACAGTGGCCAGACCGAGTGGCGACTGGAAGAACAGTTGGCCCCGCTGATGAAGGATGGAGCCGCCGCCTTCGAGGGCGCGATCGTCGCCTACGAGCCGGTGTGGGCGATCGGCACTGGAAAGACTGCGAGCCCCGAGCAGGTGCAGGCGGTGCACGCGTTCATCCGTAGCGAAGTCGCTGCGCACAATGCTAGAATCGCTGACTCGCTGCCGATCCTGTACGGCGGCAGTGTGAAGGCCGACAATGCCGCCGCGCTGTTTTCACAAGCGGATGTCGATGGCGGCCTTGTTGGCGGTGCCTCGCTGGTTGCCGCCGACTTCAACGCCATCGCTGCCGCGCTGGCTCCCTGACCTGCGCCGGGCCTGTCCCGGGCAAATGAGAGTGTTCCGATGCTGTTGTTCCTCAACGCCATCTATTTGTTGATCGCGATTGCGATGATTGCCCTGATCCTGATGCAGCGCGGCGCCGGTGCGCAGGCGGGCGCGGGCTTCGGTGGCGGCGCTTCGGCAACCGTGTTCGGCGCGCGCGGCGCATCCAGCTTCTTGTCCAAGTCCACCAAGTGGCTCGGCATCGCCTTTTTCTCGATTGCCATGTTCATGGCCTGGCACGCGACTGACAGTGCCGGCAGCTCTGCTGCCGTGTCACAGGATCTCGGCGTGATGTCGCAGATCCCCGTGACGCCCGCACCATCCGGCAACAATGTCGTGGTGCCCGTCGTGCCCGGTCAGGTTGCCCCGCAGCCGGCTCCGGCGACGGATTCCGGGGTTCCCGCCGCACCGACGGCGCCCCAGTCGCCTGAATCGGCACCGCCGGACAGCACCGGAAAATAGCGTCTCGCGATATCATGAGCGTTGACGCCCGGCATGGATGCGCGGGTGTCCGGTCGTTATGACCGAAAGCCGATTCGATCCAGCGATGGGGCGGGTCGGAACAGGGAAGTCGGATCATGTGCCCAGGTGGCGGAATTGGTAGACGCACTACCTTGAGGTGGTAGCGGCTTAGGTCGTGGGGGTTCGAGTCCCCCCTTGGGCACCACTCCAGTAAATGTTGCAAACATCAACGGCATCGCCCGCTGCCCCAGGCAGACATGATGCCGCCGAGCCAAGGCCGCGCTAGCGCGGTGTAGCCGAGAGAACAGAAGTGCTGGGCGAATATCTGCCGACCCTGTTGTTCCTGATCGTCGCCAGCGGTATCGGCGTCGCCCTTCTCGTAGTGGGTTACGTGCTTGGGCCAAGACGCCCCAGTCTCGCGAAACTGTCCCCCTACGAATGCGGCTTCGAGGCCTTCGAAGACGCGCGCATGCAGTTCGACGTGCGCTATTACCTCATCGCGATCCAGTTCATCATTTTCGATCTGGAAATCATCTTCATCGTGCCCTGGGCAACCGTGTTCAGGGATCTCGGTGTCATCGGCCTGGTCGAGATGGGTGTTTTCGTGAGCATGTTGTTCCTCGGCTTCATTTATGTGTGGAAGAAGGGAGCGCTGGAATGGGAGTGAGTGAGACCATCTCGGGCCTGATGCACAACCCGGTGCCGGAAGGGCGCCTGGACGACATCCTGCTTCCCGGCGATGACAATCCGCTGCTGCAACAGGGCTTCGTCACCACCAGCCTCGATGCGTTGTGGAACTGGGCGCGTACCGGTTCGATGTGGCCGGTGTCGTTCGGCCTGGCCTGCTGCGCGGTGGAGATGATGCACGCCGGCGCGGCGCGACTGGACCTGGACCGCTATGGCGTGATTTTCCGCCCGTCGCCGCGCCAGTCCGACGTGATGATCGTGGCCGGCACGCTGGTCAACAAGATGGCCCCGGCGTTGCGCAAGGTCTACGACCAGATGCCCGACCCCAAATGGGTGATCTCGATGGGCAGCTGCGCCAACGGCGGCGGTTATTACCATTATTCGTATTCGGTTGTGCGTGGTTGCGACCGCATCGTGCCGGTCGACATCTACGTGCCGGGTTGCCCGCCGACCGCCGAGGCGCTGGTCTACGGCATCCTGCAGTTGCAGAAGAAGATCCGTCGCGGCACCAACTTCGGCGAGAACAAGCAGGGTGTTCGCGATGAGTGAGTCGATCACGGCGTTCGCCGATCGCCTGCGCGCACGTTTCCCCGACGCCCTGGTCAGCGTGGCCGAGCCGCGTGGCGAGGTCGGTATCGAGCTGGAGCCGGCCCAGTGGCTGGCGGCCGCGTTTGCACTGCGCGATGAGTTCGGTTTCGAGCAGCTGACCGATATCAGCGGTGTCGATTACCTGAGCTACGGCAGCGACGAGTGGAACACCGACCCGTCCTCCGAGGGATTCTCGCGCGGCGTCGAGGGCAATGGTCCCGGGCGTTTCGTCTGGGGCGAGTCGACCAACGGTGCGGCCGATGCGCCGGAGCGCCGGTTTGCCGCGGTCGCCCACCTGTTGTCCTACCAGTACAACCGGCGCGTGCGCCTGCGTACCTTCGCGGTCGATGACGACATGCCGGTGGTGGCTTCGCTGACTTCGGTCTGGGCAGGCGCCAACTGGTTCGAGCGCGAGGCGTTCGACCTGTTCGGCATCGTGTTCGAGGGCCATCCGGACCTGCGCCGGATCCTGACCGACTATGGCTTCATCGGTCATCCGTTCCGCAAGGATTTCCCGCTGATCGGCAACGTCGAAGTGCGTTACGACGCCGAGAAGAAACGCGTCATCTATGAGCCGGTGTCGATCGAGCCGCGCGTGCTGGTGCCGCGCGTGATCCGCGACGATTCGCGCTATCCGACGGCCGCGGGCGAGACCGCCGCCCGTCGCGAGGTAAAGCCATGACCACGCCAGCCAGTGCCATGCCGCTGGTCAACCAGACCACCGACAACACCACTTCCATGCTCAAGGGCTCGCCGGAGATCCGCAACTACACCATGAACTTCGGCCCGCAGCATCCGGCCGCACATGGTGTGTTGCGTCTGATCCTGGAAATGGACGGCGAAGTCGTACAACGCGCCGACCCGCACGTGGGCCTGTTGCACCGCGGTACCGAGAAGCTCGCCGAATCCAAGCCGTTCAACCAGTCCATCGGTTACATGGACCGGCTCGACTACGTGTCGATGATGTGCAACGAGCACGCCTACGTGCGGTCCATCGAGACCCTGCTGGGCCTTGAGGTGCCCGACCGCGCGCAGTACATCCGCACCATGTTCGACGAGATCACCCGGCTGCTGAACCACTTGATGTGGCTCGGCTCCAACGCGCTGGATCTGGGTGCGATGGCGGTGATGCTGTACGCATTCCGCGAGCGTGAGGAACTGATGGACTGCTACGAGGCGGTGTCGGGCGCGCGCATGCACGCGACCTACTACCGGCCGGGCGGTGTCTATCGCGATCTTCCCGACCGCATGCCGCGCTACAAGGAATCGCCGTGGCGCAAGGGTGCCAAACTCAAGCGTTTCAACGCGTG